>NZ_JBQAJM010000105.1:0-531 GCF_052030685.1 Cysteiniphilum sp. 19S12-1 | reverse complement strand
GATAACTATCCGACATCTGCAGCTGACTGGATGACGATGATCCAAGCATCAATTGATTGACTTGATCAGCATTATTCGCTGAAATCTGCAGTTCGCCACTACCTGATGGATAGTTCTCCAAACTGCCGTCAACTACAATAGTACAACTATTGCCACCATTTAACGTCATGCCATTAACACACGTACTGCTAGGATCTTGAGTGACTCCCGCTAATGCAGGGATACTAAATTGCACATCCATTGCCGGCACAACTGAACTGTTGGTAATTTGAATCGTTTTTTTCATCCCTGGCACGATCGTAATGTGCTGACTATCTAAAGTTAAAAATCGAGACTGTGCTTTAGTCATTTGCGATTTAAAGCTTGCCAAAGCATCTTCTGGGTTAATTGACAAAGTCGGACGCAATAGTTGTAAGCTTTTTGAAACTTCTGTTTGTCCATTAACCGCGACCTCAATATCAATTGCTTGATTATTTGCTGTGTTTGCAGCCTTAACATCAAATGTACAATTCTCTGAAGGCTTAAGAATCG
>NZ_JBQAJM010000104.1:0-535 GCF_052030685.1 Cysteiniphilum sp. 19S12-1 | reverse complement strand
ATCTACTGAATTGGCGTGATCTATCACAATTGGCATTGTTCTGGCATTCACGTGATTTACTTGTCCCATATCAATGGCGTTACGCCAATGAGTAAGACAAGATAAAACCGTTCAACGGTCAATTCCCACACTATCGTCATCCCTGTTGTTGCGGTGAATGTGTTGTAATCGAAATGGTTGATCCAATGTGATCAAAATTTCAGGTGAAACAACGTAAAACACAATATAAAAAATGAAAAAAACAACAAAACAGGAGCTTATCTTATGGCAAGTGACATTGCACTCTTTCGGCTGTCGGTATTAGGAACGTTAACATCACGTGTTTCATTAGCACGGGGTGAAGTCAAAGCATTGATTAATGCACAATCGCAATTGCACTTTAACGTGCCAAACAGCCGCAAAACACAGATATCACCGCGAACCATTGAACGTTGGTATCATCATTGGCGTCGATCAGGGATTGAGGGATTAGAACCAAAACCACGTTCAGATAAGCAAAAGAGTAAACTAACCGAGGAAGCAAAGCGCTTATTGA
>NZ_JBQAJM010000103.1:0-543 GCF_052030685.1 Cysteiniphilum sp. 19S12-1 | reverse complement strand
ATAAATTTAGCAAAAGTCAACATATTCAAAGATAAATTTAGCAAAAGTCAACATATTTTAGATGGGACAGCCGTGTTAAAAGGGTAGTTAAATCTAGTATTCGTGTTAAATTCATGATAATCAGCAGTAGAGTTGTAAATTATCATGATATTTTACAGGATCGTTGTTAATTATCAATATTCATATGAATAATATAAGTGCTAATGCTGAAGCAAGGGCACCGGCACCAGCAGCAATAGCGACACCGGTACTATTAGCACCACCGCCGCCTTCTGACTGCGCGTCATTGCTTTGCTCAGCGACAACTGTTTGCCGCACTGCCTCTTGGGCATTAACCACATTATTTCCCCACGTGGACTGCGATAGTTTTGTTTTGACATAATTAAAATCAGCATTAGGACTTAAGGCATAGATCATAGCAGCAATACCAGCAACATGCGGAGCGGACAAAGAGGTTCCTTCTAAATAGTAACTGAAGTTACGCACTTTTAAATTTCTCACATTCATGTTTCATTTTTAAATACATTTGATAACTTGCTTGAT
>NZ_JBQAJM010000102.1:0-545 GCF_052030685.1 Cysteiniphilum sp. 19S12-1 | reverse complement strand
CTCGCCTTCTCATTCCAGAGCTCCAGCTGCGCAATCACCTGATTCGTGAACGAGCACGACATGACAAAGCTAGGGTGCCCAGTAGCACATCCGAGGTTCATCAGCCTCCCCTCAGCGAGGATGATGACACCGGACTTGGTGTCGGGGAACACCCATCTATCGGTCTGGGGCTTGATGGTGATCCTCTTGACACCAGGGAAGGTCTCGAGGCCATTCATGTCAATCTCGTTGTCGAAGTGGCCAATGTTGCAGACGATGGCGTCGTTGGGCATGGCCTCAAAGTGAGCACCAGTGAGAATGTCACGGCAGCCAGTGGTGGTGACGAAGATCTGACCAATCTTGGCGGCCTTCTCCATGGTGGTGAAGACACCAGTAGACTCCACGACATACTCAGCACCGGCCTCACCCCATTTGATGTTAGTGGGGTCTCGCTCCTGGAAGATGGTGATGGGCTTCCCGTTGATGACAAGCTTCCCATTCTCGGCCTTGACTGTGCCGTTGAATTTGCCGTGAGTGGAGTCATACTGGAACATGTAGACCATGTA
>NZ_JBQAJM010000101.1:0-545 GCF_052030685.1 Cysteiniphilum sp. 19S12-1 | reverse complement strand
CTGGTCGGTTTGATGTGACTGTAGCTTGGTTTAGGCGGCCGGGGATTGCGTCGGTTTTTAACCCTAGTGAAGGGACGGCTCATGAGTGCAGGACGTCTTCGGATGAGATTAGTATACGAATTGGAAGTTCTATTGGTAAGACTACCCGATTATCAACTTCTAATAGACGAAGTTCACCTGGTTTTAGGTCATTGGTTGGGATTATGTAGGAGTCAAAGCATAGGTCTTCATAGTCAGTATATTCATAGCTTCAGTATCATTGGTGTCCTATAGTTTTTACTGTTAGAACTGGGTTATTAATCTCGTCTATTATGTATAGAATGCGTAGAGAGGGGAGAGCAATTATGATAAGGATTACAGCTGGTAGAATAGTTCAAATGGTTTCTACTTCTTGGGCGTCTATTGTGCTTGTGTGTGTTAGTTTTGTTGTTAGTATTAGTGAAATAATATAAAGTACTAGGGAGCTGATGAGGAATACAATTATTAGGGTGTGGTCATGAAAGTTTGTAAGTTCTTCTATGATAGGTGATGTGGCGTCTTGTAGA
>NZ_JBQAJM010000100.1:0-551 GCF_052030685.1 Cysteiniphilum sp. 19S12-1 | reverse complement strand
ATTTACATGCTCAGATATATCGATGATATTCAGCTAAGAAGAAATGTACATCGAGCATTAAATCGTGGTGAAGCCTTTCATCAAATACGCTCTGCGTTATTCCAAGTCAATGGTAAAAAAATCCTTGGGAAATCTGAAAATGCGCTAGAAATCAGCAATCAATGCAATCGAGTCTTAGCTTGCTGTATTATTTATTACAACGCTTCGTTACTATCAGAGCTACTCACCCAAGCTGAGGCAAGAGGTGATGAGAAACTGTGCAAGCAAATTAAGCGGCTTTCACCTGTAGCTTGGCAACATATTAGCCTGCTTGGAAATTTTGTTTTTTGTGAAAACGCTCAAAACCTTGATATTAAAGGGATTTTGGAAAGTGTACTTGCTAAATTTGACTGAGAAACAGATGGCTACAAACCATATGAAATAAGGGCTAAGAATCATATTTGGGAAAAACCAGTGCTATCTGGAATTAACCCCGTATAGTTTCATCATTGTTTACCAGAATGCCTAATATCAGCAAGGTTTTTAAAGAAGGTTGTTTTTAGAACAAGATG
>NZ_JBQAJM010000013.1:0-65926 GCF_052030685.1 Cysteiniphilum sp. 19S12-1 | reverse complement strand
GTGGAAATGGTGGAAATGGTGGAAATGGTGGAAATGGTGGAAATGGTGGAAATGGTGGAAATGGTGGAAATGGTGGAGGTGCCCTTGTTCCCATTAAAAGCCAAGCAGCGCCTTTATTTAGTGCTTTAGTCGTTATGCCAAATCAAGTGAATATATATTTATTCGATCCAAACAATAGATTTTATCGTTTGTTGCTTAATTTATTTTACACCATCCGCCATCAACCCAATAATGATCTTAGTCAATCGAGCGATCAATTATTGATAGTTTCTGACAGGCATATGCCAAGAGCTACTTTAGCGGCATATCGATTACCGATTGTAATATCGAATAATAGATCATCAATTAATACACATATTAATGTACTGTCTATGATTGAGCGATATCCAAGCTTCAGAGACTATATCATAATTGTTGTTGAGAGAACTGATATGGCGCGAGCATTCTATATTTGTTTAGTCCGTGAATATATCAATCTGCTTAATCAAGTAATAATAAATAATGACTTACGTATTCAGTCGCTATTCCATCGCTTAGATCGAAGCGTAATAAGAGATTTTTTGCTAGATTCCGGCGTAAATATTCAGTTAACTCTAGTACCTAATCAATCAAACCAGGTGAGCCGTTGTTGCATTAGCCAAGTAATAAGTGATATTTATTTATCATTTTTTCCAGAGGATAATATTAACGATGGTCTAAACACTTCGCTATTAAATGCTCAAGAGTCTTTAAGGGAGCGCTCTGAACAACAGATTGTCACAGATGATGTGAGAGATTATCAGAATCAAATTCAAGAAGCGCTTGAGCAATACGTACGACGCTGTTGGTGCAATCATAGAGATCGAGCGAAATATACAATGGTTGCAATCAATCAGCTTAATACGCTGGGTGAACTGTTTAATTACCTTAATGAAGAACAGCATCTGTGCGAAGGTCAATCTTTTGGTGAAATGTTTCTCTTTGTTCATTTTGAAGGTAGTCGAGCAACGGATAACAATGGTGGAAGGAGCGAATATTATAGAATTATTATTCAATTTCTCACAATAATTTCTGACACTATTTCCCACCCAAAGCCAAAAAAATAGTAAATTTTAAGTAACGGCGATAAAACTTATTTTTTAAGTATTGCAAAGCTAATGGCATTATCTTAAGAATTAGCTTATAAATATAGGCTTTGCAACGAACTTAAATCTATCATCCCTGACACAACTGGATTGCCACGCGTCCTGCTCGCAATGATACTCTCTGACTTATCATCCATGACACAATTGGATTGCCGCGCATCCATGCTCGCAATGACACTCTCGGACTTGTCATCCCTGACATAACTGGATTGCCATGCATCCTGCTCGCAATGACAAAGGACGTCATCCTGAGCCACCTTTTTTCTTGTCATCCTGAGCCAGGACGGCGTGAGGATCCAGTGCAAAGCTGCCATGGATGGTTAATGACCCTGCTAAAAGTAGCGCTATTAGTATTAAAAAGTATTTTTTTGTATCATTTTAGCAGTAATGAAATCTTAAAGATGATTCCTTATTCGATAAATTATTATTGTGTAATTAAAACAGATAAGGAGTATATTATGAGCCTAACGCAAATATCAAATTTGACTAAATTATTTGATTCAAAAGGAGGAAAAAATAATCGTGATTTAGATCCTAAAAAAATCAATTATTCGGGAATTTATGCAACAAAGGATCTTACAGCAGCTTTTTATAGTAACTTCCAAGCAGAACATCGTAACGCTAAAAATTTGAATGCATTTTTAAATAGTGATAAAGGAAAATCATATAAAGATCAGGTCTTTTTTGTTAAAACACCAAAAGATCCAGTTGAATTATTTACGGAAGTAGTCAGCGGTCAGGTAATATCACAATTGATGCAGCATACTAAGGCTGATCAACAAACAGTGATTACTGCTGATTTAGTCACTATCAAAAAAGGACTACAAGGCGTTATTCAATCTTATGATTCGGTATCACAAGATTTACATAAGTATTTAGGGACAAGTAAAAATGAAGAGCGCTACATACCTTATGAATTATGGGATCCCAAGGTCTATGAAACCTTTATTCTTGAAAAAAGCAAAGAAGGTTATCATGGGTTATCTGAAGCATTATTCTATCCACAACTTGTTTATAATTACAGTAATCATAGTGGTAATGTGTCAGTTAATACAGATACAAAGAAGTTTATCAGTCGTGATCAAGGGGCAGGATTAAGAGATTTTGGCTACCTTCAATCATTGATGGAAAAATTTAAGGCGCAAGCTAGTAAGAGCTATAATGATTTCAAGCAAGGTCAATTTAAGCAACTGCTCTCAGCGAACGGCCAGTTACAAAATCCGTATCTTCATCAATGGAGTGTTGTTGATAGAAAAGAATCTTGGTGGGATCAAATGTATAAACAAGTGGTGCGACGTTATTATCAGCCGATTAATGGCTTAATGATGAGTGTATATGCGCATGCTTTTTCACTTAATTTGAATAACCACTTCAAAGACGATTTCATTAGTAAACAGACTAAACTTATAAAAGAGATTACAGGCAATTCAAAAGAATTATGCGCAAAGATAACGCAACATACCGGTATATCCGGATTATCTAATGCTAAAAAATATGCTGAGAATCTTTATCAGACCATTGAACATCATGCGCGTTTTATGCAGCTTGAGTTTTATTGCAATTTAAAACAGCAGAACATTATAGTCGATGAGGGTAAATTCACTGATATTGTTCAATCAGGTGAAGATAAGGATGAATATATTGCCGCGTTGTTGGATGACTATAAAAAGGTCTTAAGTATTAAGCAAAATTTAGCTCAATCAACAAAAACTTCGATAGAAAATAAGGTCAAAATATATGAAATATTGCAGGATAAAACACGTTTAAATGTGTTATTAAATGATCTAAAAAGCCAATCTAATCTCTATGCGATCAATATATATCGATCAGGTACCAATGAGCAACTGACAGGCAAGTCGCCTGTTGAGGTATTGTCTATCGTCACTGACAAGATCAGTAGCGAAACAATGCGTCAGGCGACCGTAGAATCATTATGCCACAAAATAATGGATTTAGACCGTATGAAGGTAAAAGTATCAAAGGTTTTAGATGTGGATCAAAATGATTTACGAGATTTATTGATGGTCGCTTTAGCCAAGCGTAATAATCATTATTTCAGTGGTAAAACAACGACGACAGGTAGACAAATCCACGCATTAATTAATTCAGATCAAGGTTATCGCAATGTGTTTAAGGGGTATTTAGGGGTTGAAGTGAACAAATTAGGTGATGTTACGCGTGTGCCTTATCGAGCATTGCGAGATTATGTCGCCGGAGCATTATACTCAGCGTGTTCTAAAGACAGTGAAAAAAGCCATAAAGCGCTGGAAGATTTGTTTTGTTTGAAACACGAGCAAATAAAAAAACGCTTAGCATCCTTGTCGCACAGTTATGTCGATAAAGTGACACGTTCTAATAGGGCAGCGCTTTGTAGCATTGAAAATTATAAGAAGAAAGCAGAACCAAATATTGAAAATAACTAGACAATTCAATCACTGGTTTTATTCAACATTAAGCGTAGATAGAGCAAATTAATGTATGAATTTAATAATTATTTTTTAAGAGGTGTAACATGACAGGTGACAAAAGAGAGTATCAACAAAAACCAACAGTTGTTGATGCGATGAATATGATAAAGAAAAATCATCAAATATATCTTGAGAAAGTGATGATTACTCATTTTCAAGCCGTTAATCCAGATGTGCAAAATGTTGATCATATAGCAACTAGTGTCGATCAAATCGAACAATTACAACAAGATTTTGACAGACAGCTTGAGACAATGCTGCAAGATTTAACGCCGGCAACTAAAATTAAAAATGGGGTATATGCAACAGGAGTAGGTCTTACTACAGGGTTACTGGTGAAATATGCACTTGATAATACACTACCTATTCCTGATTTTGTGCCAGGAAAGCATCTTGCTGTTACCGGAATTAGTTTGGCTATCGGTAGTGTGATGGCCAAGACTTTTTATGATGTGTGGCCGGGAGTCCAAGGACAGCGTACAAAACCGGCTATGGATTCAGAATTATTTCAAAAAGAACTTGAAGCATCGGGGCTGTTAGCGCTTAGTGAGACTTTGATTAAGAAATTTATTAAGTTGTTTTATTATCGTGAATTTTTATTATTTGGGAAGAGTAACGACTTAACGGGTGATATGTTTACGCTATTTAAAGAGCGGTATAAAAAAAGCAAAGGTAATTTAAGTGCGCTAGAGTATAGTGTTGCTGTTGAGAGTTATTTCTTAAAGACGCTTAACAACTTGTTTAATGATACCTTTAACATTATTTATAAAGATCATGATCAAAAAATTCAAGATGATAAAAATAGCTATTCGGTTACACGTCTCTTTAAACGCTACTTTGACAATGTTAATTCTGAGGCTCATACACAAAAACTACAGGTTGATTTTCTAAAGCAATTCAGTGGATTTCTATCCAACAAGATAGATGAACCAACAGTAGCTGCACAGTATCCACATTTAACTGCAAGTGTTGCAGGATTAACTGCAGGCGCTATTGCTCTTAGTGGTGCTGCAATTATTGGCGTGCCGATCACGCTTGGTGTTGCCGCTATTGCATTAGTAGCCACTGCAGTAACGGCGATTACAAGTTATTTTTCAGTGTCTAATATCCAAGCGATTAAGTACACACGTAGCGATAAAGAGCGACAAGATTTAAGCAACATTTCTCAAACGCTTGATCAAGAAGCCATGCGCTTAAAAGCGCAAATAGATATTAATATAAAAACCACTGATTCAGATATTACTGATCTTGACAATTATCGAAAAAACCATTGTGATGGATTAATACGTAATGCCTATATTTTGGTAGGGTCAAGTCAATCTTGGCTTCAAGAATATGCTGCGCGTTATCGCCACAGCAGGAGAATTGAAACAGATTTGGGTCATAACGTTATACAACCTATTGCCCAAACATCACAAAGACAGACAGCTGATTTTGTTCAGCATTTAACGAAAGATATTGATGGTAAAGACTTAAAGACTTGTGTTGATACGACAAAAGCCTATTTGAATGATACAAAAAATCAGGATTTTATCCAAAAATTTCATATCAAGGAAAAAATCAAAGATCAATTATTAGAAATCGCTTCTCAGTTGCCTAGAGATCAGCAACAACCTGGCTGGTTTATTGATTTTTATGTTGAGCTTGGAGGGGTTGCAAATGATTTAACACAAGTCAGTATATTAAAAGCAACTGATTTGAAAACAGAAGCAAGTAAAATTAATACAGCTTTTGCCAAGGTATCAAAAGAGGATCAGGTTTATATCTTAAGAGGGGATAATCAATTTCGTGACGTGTTAGATTTGCCTGCAGATAGCAACCGACTGCAGTTGAATCGTGAAAATATCGATAAGTATTTAAATAGCTCATTTAATTTTTTATTTTCATTATTAGAAAGACCGGTTATTCCTTTGAATGATGACAGTAGTCAGCTACAAGAGCCCATAAAGCACAGCAATGAATTTACGATTTATCATACCTTGTTGCTTAAACAACTCGTGGAATGTATTGACCCCAATAATCGCACGATTGGTGAAGAGACAAAATCAAAAATTAGGATATTTCTTAAAGAGCGATTACTTATCAATCCTGAGATATTACTCACTGAGTCTTTTGCGAATAAGTTATTAATAGGAGGCACCCCAAGTCTGGATAATCTCTTTGATGTTGTTCGTCACCATATTGCATATACCTCACGATTATATACGCCACAAAAGATGCTAGCGTATGCTGCTGGAAAACATGTTGAAAATCGTGATTATTTATTTGCTTTACATCAGCAAGGTACCAATTTCAGACCAGAAGCATCACAGGCTTATATGCAAAAAATTACTAAAAGCATTGAAGTGACAATGGATTTTGTTGAAAAAATTAAAAACGATCCAATGATGACGAACACAGGTGCTTTGGGGGTTTATTTATATGAAGTTCGTCGAGAGATAGACTTAACGCTTAAGCTTTTAAATGATCAATTAGCTCTAAAGACAGATCAAAATACATTTTTGTTTAAGAGTAAAGAAAAACTTCATGCGTTTAAAGAAAGCGTAGATAAAGTGTTATCGTCACAAAATATGACTTTTAACGATGCTAGATATTATGAGCTAATCGATACTTTAATTGGCAAGACTAAGGTTTATGTTAATAAACAGCGTGGCTATGTATATAACAATAATAACAAAATAAAAATTGCCAACAAAGTGCTTAGTAATCTTCATGCGTTAAAAGAGGCTAAGATAACTGATCATCCTTTAGCTAAGATTTTCGATTGCACCGACATGATGATAACTGAGCAAGATGATAAAGATTTAGATGATTTAAAGACTCAACTTGACTCTGAAGTCCTAAAAAAGCTGGGTGAAATTGCAAATCATTATGTTCAACTGCAGGGTCATCCTGAGCAATCATCAATCAAGCAAGAATTTGCCATTGATTTAACGTCAGCTCATGCCAAAGATATAATTGTTAAACAAAGTTTGATGCATCATCAATCGATTAACACATTACTCTCAGAGTATGATGAGTTAAGTGATAACACTAATTCCTTACAGAAAAGCCCAATAGCTAAAAAGTTTTATCATACATTATTAGAATCATCAGCTGATGTAGGTCAGAATAATGTATATTACGATATCAACGGTCAAGTATTATTTGAGACGTATAATAATGACAACGATACTAAGCTGTTGTGCTGTATTGACAGCTCAGGTATTCAAAATCAGCAATCGATCATTGAAAAACTGTCGTCTAGTATAGACAATGCCAAATGGCAACAGGGCTATGCTCGTCATCATGCAGAAATGATGCTATCTGACCAGCGTTTTAGCATTATTCCCATTCACAAAGAGATGTATTTTCATTGCTGGCGAGTTATAAACGCTACATTACAAAACACCTCAGCGGAGACTAAAGAGAAATTATTTAAAACAATTTACAATGAATCTTACAAAGTGATCAATCAGTCGTTATTGAGTTTCTTGAATAACGAGCGTGAAATGAGTACTGCTAAGCTTAACCAATTTATCGATAAAAAGCGTGAACAATTTGCTTTTGCGATGGAAAGTCAACTATGCAAAGCACTTAAGAAAAATAATCAGCTCATACCAAGAGATAGCGAAGCGCTTAGGGAACACCTAAAAATCCATACTGCACTTGATCTTGATGTGATTGAAACTAATACAGTAACTGGGTTATTGACCCACACCCATGGAGTGAGTCAATCTAGTCATAGTAAAAAACAGTCTGATCCAGCGATTATGAAGATTGAGAAATATCGCATCTCTGACATTGTCAGTGAAAAGGAACTAAACCCTGTTGAAGTTCAATATCGCTGTCCCTCATTACAAAAGAAAAGCATTGGCGAGACGCAGTCGATTGAAGATCAGATAACAGAATTTGCTAAGCGTAATAAACAAACGACAGCTGGTAAACCAATCATTTATAATTTGCTTACCTCAATTCCTCTTTATTATGATCAAAACAATCAAGAGCAAAGTGCAAAAAATATTTTTCAGGCGATGCATCGTTATAACCTTACGCAGGATCAACCGTTAAAAACTGATGGTAACGGAAGTTTATTTTATGTTGTAAATATTCCGATTAATCAGCATTCAAGACGTTTAAAGTATGATTCAGTCAATAGTACAGCCAAAGAAGCAATGTTGATGAGTGATATTGCGATGTTAAATACGATTGCCAAGGATAATATCTCTCTACCATTACTTGATTCTGTCAATCAATGCTATCGTCAGTTTTTGCAACATACCTGTAAAGAAGCACTTAATGCTAAACAAAAAGCTTGGTTTCATCAATCAACTCAAGGGGAAACTGCAATAAAGCACATTCAAGCACTTAAAGATGAGCTGTATTTAGCTGTTGAAAATACGCACTATCATAAACATGATGGCTCTCAACAGTTAAACTTAAAAAATGCGTTTTTGAAATTATATCTCAATCATTTTCACCGCAATGTTGATCAGCAAAAAGTCCATTCATCGATGATACAAGCGATGTTTTTGGCATTAAGTGATCAGAATTTAAAAGGATGTAAGAGTGGTAATGAGCGTTTTAGTTATATTGAAAATTTAAATACATTGTTTAAAGCCTATGTGGTTAATGATCGTCCAAATGTTTTGGCAGCTAAGATGGATACAATTTTAGAGGGTTATCTGGAAAATCGTATAGATGATCACAAATTTTCGGTGGCGATTCATAGACTTAATGATCAATATAATATTTATAATTCCGGAGTAACGCCAACGTTGATAGATACCGGCACTCCAAAATGTAATACCTTAGCACAAAAAGTGAATGCTGATCTTAATGTTGGTGGACTAAATACCAATTATTTTGTTGCTAATTGTTATGAAAATTTTGCACAGAATCACGTAAGTAAGGTGCAAGCACATAGTGGTCATGTTGCACATAGAATCAATGGTTTATTGTCTAATTGTGGTAATTATTTCTCATGGCTTAAAGATAAAGTCTTGCACTTTTTTTCTTCGAGCTCATCATCAACACAGCCAGATACTAATACTATCCAGCATTTTCATCAAATGGGTAATGATTCAGAACGTTCGATTACTCAATGACAACTCGATGATTAAATGTTAAACGGTTTGCGGGAAAAAGTCACTGCCATCAGCCACGTCAGTGGCGGGTATATATTCCTCCTCAGCTAAACAACTCAACCGCAAAGCCATTTACTGCTCGTGTATTTTGGTCAAACGAAATACCGACTTGATAAATCGGTAAGCCTAGATTTAAAAATTTATCGGCGTATTTTGTCTCAATAATTTGCTGTAAAGCTTCTTTTGAGAGATCTTTATCGTTAGCGACTTTTAGCTCAAGAATAATGACCTTGTAATCAGGGATGACAATCGATATATCAATGCGGCCAATAGCGGTTGAGTCTTCCGCAATCACATCATAGCCAAGTCCAGTTAGGTAGCTATAGATTACCGTGCAATAAAAGCCTTCATAATCTTGAATCGGATTATTGCGATACCATTCATTGGGAATGGATGCATATAAGGCAACGATACAGTCATAAAACACTTGCCAATCATCACTGAGTAAGCTGTTACTTAAGCGCGTCGTATTCACGGCATTGGCATGTGAGTTGGTGCCAATTAATGACACACAGCTATTAAAAGAGGATTTAACCTCTAGATTAGGGTACTTCAGGCGATAACCGATTTGCATGCCAATATTAATCTGTTCTTTGATGGTCAAATATCCGGCTTGAAATAGCAAGGCTTCAAGTGGGATATTTTTAACGTCAATATTATCGATAAAGCGAGCTTGCACCTGAAAGTCTTCAAAGTCAGGCACACGGTAGCGATATTTTTGCAATAACTGGATTAAAAACGTAGGCGTGCCGGTTTGAAACCAGTAATCACGGTACTCATAATCCTTATCAATAAACAGTAGGATGTCATAAGGGTTATAAACCTTTTGCGCTTTAAGACCGGCAAAGTTATAACCGTTATACCATTTTTTAAGCTTATCTTTATCAACATCGATTAAATGCTCTTGAAATGATGACTCAAGGTCATGTTGCGTATAGCCACAGATATCAGCATAGCGTTGATCTAAGCTGATATCCTCGAGATTATTGAGTCCAGAGAATAAGCTGACTTTAGAAAAGCGCGTCACCCCAGTAAGAAACACAAACTTCAAGCACTCATCATTGTCTTTGATCACACTATAAAGTCCTTTTAATATCTCATGATTGCGCGTCGCTTTATGCTCATCGGTGATCACATCTAAAATGGGCTTGTCATATTCGTCTGTTAAGAGGATAATTTGCGTTTTGTATTTTTCTTTTATTTGCCGTATGAGATTATGAAAGCGTACAGCGATACTTTGTCCGCTGACATCAACTGCATACCTTTGAGCTGTTTCAGTGATTTGGTTATGTATAATCTCAATAAGTGTCTCTTCTGACTCAAAAGCACTCGAGCTACCAAAGCTTAAATGAATAACAGGATAGGTAACCTCCCAATCCCAGTTACTTTCGGCAAAGGTGTCTTTAAATAATGCTTTATTGCCTAGAAAAAGCTGTTTCAATGTATCAATCGTTAAGCTTTTGCCAAAGCGTCTGGGACGTGACAAAAAGAAATATCGCCCTGAGTTAATCATTTGTAATAAGTGTTGTGTCTTATCAATATAGATTGCATTTCTCGCTCTGATTTGAGTAAGGGTTGAGTCCCCAATGGGAAGACGCTTGCGCTGTATTGTCATTTGTCAGTACCAATCACTTACATTTGCGCTAAAGTGTAGCAAAATATAGTTATAAAGGCGACAACTATACCCATGATCTTTGATGATACCCGCCAACAACGGTGAAGGAAAGCTAAGGTGACAGCAGAAGTGATGGGGGCAGGGCTAATTTTCGTCACGTGTCATTGCGAGCATGGATGCGTGGCAATCCATTTGCGTCAGGGATGACAAGTCCGAAAGTGTCATTGCGAGCAGGATGCGTGGCAATCCAGTTGAGTCATGGATGATAACGGTTATTTGGCAATAGGTGGTGATATATACAACACAGAGCATTGCCGAATGATCATTACCGTCCATGGCAGCTTTGCACTGGATCCTTACGCCGTCCTGGCTCAGGATGACAAGAAAAAAAGGTGACTCAGGATGACAGAGAAGAGGTGGCTTAGGATGACGTCTGTTGTCATTGCGAGCAGGATACGCGGCAATCCATTTGTGTCATGGATGATAAATCCGAGAGTGTCATTGCGAGCAGGATGTGTGGCAATCCATTTGTGTCATGGATGAGTATTTTAAATATTAACAAGAATTTATATACCTTGAGTAATGTCCAAATATAAATCCTTCCAATTTGGGTTGACTGACTCAATCAAGGAAATTTTCTTATATCGTGACCAGGATTTTATTTGTTTTTCTCTGCTGATGGCTGTATACATATCAGCTAATAGCTCATAATAGACCAGTGTGTGAACCTTATAACGTTTTGTGAATCCATCAATATTTAGCATCCTATGCTCATAAATTCGCCTAATTAAGTTATTGGTTACTCCAACATATAGGGTTCCATTTTTCTTTGATGCTAGAATATAGATTGCCGGCTGCATTATTACACCTAATGTTAAAAAATTTGTCTATGAGTATAGTTGCTATTTTGATGTGCCAACAGTACATCAGACAAGAAAAGAGCGCGCAGTGTGCCATGTTTTGTCATTGCGAGCAGGATGCGTGGCAATCCATTTGAGTCAGGGATGACAAGTCCGAAAGTGTCATTGCGAGCATGGATGCGTGGCAATCCAGTTGAGTCATGGATGATAGCGGTTATTTGGCAATAGGTGGTGATATATACAACACAGAGCATTGCCGAATGATCATTACCGTCCATGGCAGCTTTGCACTGGATCCTTACGCCGTCGTGGCTCAGGATGACAAGAGAAGAGGTGGCTTAGGATGACAAGAAAAGAGCGCGCAGTGTGCCATGTTTTGTCATTGCGAGCAGGATGCGTGGCAATCCAATTGTGTCATGGATGACAACGGTTATTTGGCAATAAGTAATATATGCAACACAAAGCATTACCTAATGATCATTACCATCCATGGCAGCTTTGCACTGGATCCTTACGCCGTCCTGGCTCAGGATGACAAGAGAAGAGGCGGCTCAGGATAACAGAGAAAAGGTGGCTTAGGATGACGTCTGTTGTCATTGCGAGCAGGACGCGTGGCAATCCATTTGAGTCATGGATGATAAGTCAGAGAGTGTCATTGCGAGCAGGATGCGTGGCAATCCAGTTGAGTCATGGATGACAACGGTTATTTGGCAATTTAGATGTATCTTTAATCGTAAACATTGATACTTTTTGTGACAAAAAAGACATTAAAATAGACTTTTATCTAGCGGCAAGGCGCCATTTTATAAGGATCTTGATGATATATCTCAAGCAGTGTCAATAACTGCTTTTTATAATGGTTTTTGATTCAATAGCAAGGGCAACAATTAATCCAAACTAACAAATAGGAGAATAACAAATGACTGAATTTAAATTAAAGGATATATTGAATAAAGAAGGGATGGATTTTTATAAAAATTTCAGCTCTGAGTCCAAGAATGAAGATGATCAAGCGCTACTATATAAGCAGTTACAGAATGTTGAGAGTGGCAACGTAAATGAGAATGACTTAAATGATTTGCTAAGCCAACTGTATAGCGAGGGGTGGTTACATAACAACTTTACAAATGTAGAGTGGCTAGAAAAAAATTATAACGATGGAGCATGGATGGAAGCAGTTAAGCCTCTTAGTGATGATTCTAATATAATTAGTAATAATTCTAATACAAAGAGTCTCTATCACTCTCTTGAGAAGAACATCAATAACATATCTTCTGAGAATAAGAATCCTTTTAATGAAAATATAAATACTAGCGGTAGTCAAATTTTTTCTAAAATCAAGAAGAATTACGACGATAGTAGTATTAAGGAACGCACAAGTTCTTTAAATCAAGATATCAACGATTTAAATATCAATAGAACATCTATAAATAATAGTGATTCAAAAGCAAATAACAGATATGAATACAGTCAAAATCATGATGATTATGATAATGTCAATATTAGTACAACTGATATTAATGTAATTAATTCAAATGCATATCAAAAAAATAATAGCAATGAAATCAATAATGAATCAAAACTATCTAATGATAAAAGAAATCTTAATGATTCGCTTAATACTAGTAACCAGTCTCAGCAAGAGTTGAGTCACCAAAACAATCAGTCTAGTGAAGACTCTATAAGTAAAAACGAAAAAACTCTTAAAAAAATTCAAGGATATGTTGCTAAAGCAGAAAAGGGCACAAAAAAGCATTCATTGCTTACGGCATTAGCTGCCGAATATCCGCGTGTCATGGTAGAACAGTTTAGTTTTAAACACTTAGTAAGTTCAAAAAGAGGTAGTGAAAGACAGAATAAACTTGATGCCATTGAACGCATGGCGGATGCTACCTATGACAATGAACTAATTAATACCAATGATTTAGCTGTACTATATAGAGGGGGCAGTGACGCTAGGAAGAATATTGGTAATAAAATTGGGATAGGTGGGGACAGTTATAGAAATGTATATTCACTGGCTGAGTCGTATCAAGTTGAAACCCACTTAAATAAGAAACATAATAGTGATTTTAGTTTTAATGATATTGAGAAGGATCTAAAGCATGACAACTATCAAAAAAAGCTGTTAGAAACAGTTAAGTGGGCATATGAAAAGGATATTAGAAAACAGTTTGCTATAGAGAGTAAAAAATCATTAGAAGATAAAGGTTTTGATAAGAAAGCAGACTTGGATACTAAAGTTATTTCTGAACAAAAAAATAATTTAGATGGTTTAAAAATAAATAATTCTCGTAATGATAATATTTCAAGTACTGATTTATCTCAGAAATATAATTCGTCAAATCAGTTATCTGATAGTCAATCTGGTCGTGACAATGGCAATATTTTTACTCAGCTTGCTGACAAAATAGCTAACAAACAAGAAATTTCAGATAAAGATAAAGAGGATTTATATGCCAAATATCCAGAAAGAACTGAGGCGCTGTATCTAAAGAAAAACTTAGATAAACAGGTCGATAATTATAACAAATACTCTATTAATTACCAAAAAAAGTATAAAAATGAGCTAGGCAAGCAAAGAGATCGTATTGCAGAGACAGATGCCGGCGGTATAGGGTTTCTAACTAAGAATAATATTGCTTACCAACGCGTACAAAAGCTACAACAACTGATAAAAGACGTTGCGTCATATAATATATCAAATGGTGATGCATCAAAATCACTTTTTGAATCGGTTGTTAGTGAGTATAAGCTCAATGAAAAGCAGACGCATTGGTCAGCCAATAATACGACAACCTATAATAACCTTAAGAAACCATTAACAGACTTTCTAAACAAGAGTTACGATGCTAGAGAAGAGCTTAAATTTGAAGAACGGTATGTGCAACTCACTAGTAAATATAGCAAAGAAGAATTAAATATAAACTTCAATCGCGATGACGCCATAAAGGAATTGGAGAATAACGATAAAGATTTAAGTGATGCTAAGAATACTTTAATAAAGACAATAGAAGCTGAAATTACGCGCTTAAAAGAGACGTCTTCATACCAACAAGCAGAGGCTAAAATCCAGGCTATTGATAAGGGAATCAGCGAGCTTGGAAGATATAACACAAATATTGCGTCTGATACATTAAATAAAATACAGCAACGTCGCTATGCTGATGACAATGTTGTAACAAAAACAGTAGGCGGATTGGCTAGTGGCATTTCAGCCTTGACAAATAACCTATTTGGTAAAGCGTCAACGACAGCAGGAGCGTCAATTAGTGGGTATGTTAATGCTCATTCAGTTAAGGAGGTGTCATATGAGAATGAATAGCTTCGACTAAAGCTTAGCCAATAGTATCAACCATCCCTGATAAAATGGATTGCCACGGATCGATGCTCGCAATGACAGCCTCTGACTTGTCATCCTGAGCCAGGATGGCGTGAGGATCCAATGCGAAGCTGCCATGGATGGTTAGTGATCCTCCTAAAGTTAGTGCCATTAGTTCATGCTTAATCGATTTTTGCTATATAAATGACATAAAAAGTTAACTTTGTTAAATCGTGAAGCTTAGTGATTTTATGATTTTGAATGATATATCTTAAGCACTGCAGATAAATGTTTTTTATTTTGATTCTTGATTTAATAGTAAGTGTCAAGCAAACAAGATTTGATTTGAATATATGTAAAACAACAAAAAGGAGAAAATAAAAATGAGAACAATAAACAAAATGAACAAGCAAAAAGGTTTTTCATTAATTGAGTTAATGGTCGTGCTTGTAATTATCGGAGTGTTAACGGCAATTGTGATTTCGCAGTTTGCGAAAGCGGCGCAGAAAAATCGTATTTTAGAAACAACGGCTTTAATTGGCACGGTGCAATCAACCATACATGATGTCACACAAATGGATCTGGGGCGAGAGATTAATGACAAGCTCTTAGTCGATAGTGATCGTATTGCTAAGAAATACATTAGTGGTACAGATATTGTTACGCCATTTGGTGGAAGCTTTACAGTCAAAGGTGCTGCAAAAGGCACTGAATATACGATTAAATTTGATAGTATGTCTCAGCAAGCCTGTGATGCATTATCAAATGCAGTAGCTATGTCTGATGCCTTGAAGCTAAAGATAGGGACACAAACAGAAAGGGCAGTGCCAATTACATCTGCGGATATTGCTACAGATTGTTTAGCTGAAACTTCGGTTGTAGGTACTAAGTATCCATTGGAAGTAACTTTTAAACGTTAATACTCAAATCGAGTAATGCACCAACTATGATGACCGATGGTTAAAATAAATAAAAACCATTGAGCATCATTACCATTTTAGAATTTTCTGAACAAAAATAAACTTAGGTGATCCTAGTGCAGCATATATTTTCAAAAAAACAAAATTGCCGCCAGCTAAGATCTAAGCAACAAGGCTATATTCTCATTTCATTAATGGCGTCGTTGGTGATTTTAGGACTTATTGCGATTAATGAATATATGCATCTGGTTAAGAAACAGCAGTTGGATCGAGCAGAGACGGCAGCGACACAAATAGTCAGTGTTGCCAATACTTTAGGGGACGCCATTTATGAACCAACTGAGATGTTTAATAAAAATAAGGTATTGAAAAATGAGGTATTGAAAAATGAGGCATTGAAACAAGATATAACTGAAATTTCGACACAATGGCAAGATGAAAGCAAAAAGAATGGTGGGTGGGTAACTTTACAGACGTTTTATGAGACACCTGATTTATCTGCTGTTTGTGGTATGAGTTACCCCCCGATTACACAAAGTCAGTCATTTCCATCTTGTCTTGTTGCACGTAAAAAAATAAATTCTTTTAATGACCAATATCGTTCGCTTTGCCGATGCGTTAATCAAAAGATTAAGTATGCTGGGTTTTTAAATCTAATACCTAAAAATATTGTGATGCGACCGATTGGTGGTGGCTATAATAAAATACCTCAATCTATATTGTTACGTGTGCCATATCCTGAGCTTGGTGGTAAAGCCGATAGTGGCTTGGCATTAAGAATATTGACACATATAAAGAAAAACTTGATTGATACACCGAAGTTAAAGTTTGCTGTATGTATGGGCGAGCTAAAAAACCAGGGGCTGATTAGCAATCAATTTACCTGTGAAGCGGATGTTGATTCAGTCGATGCTTTTGATTCAACACATCTTAATCAGCAGTATATTTATATCTATATTGAAAGAAAAGTTTAAAAAAGGAAAGGTAAAGGAAAGTGAGCGATAAAAAAATCTGGCAAAAGCCGCTATGTTTAGTAGGTTTTGTAACTGTTTTATTGATGACTGCGCTGTTTTATCAACGTGCGCTAGCACAGGCATCGGTTTCAGAGAGTTCTTTTAAAGTGGTGAGTCTTAACTGTGCCTTATCTGAACATTGTGCTGACATTGATATTAAGCAATCCCAAGGCATGGGTAAGATTATTGCCGACGATGAATATAACGGTTTTATATTAATTATTGCCGATAACCTAATTGATAAGCTCTCATTGCAAGAGATATATAAAGTTTTTAGTCATGAGGGGTCACGCTTTTCAATTGGTGTTAATCTTGAGCGTAAAACTGTTGCAATTGCGCAAACTCAACAAGAGGCGGATTTATTGGTAAAACATCCGCGAGAAGTCTTCTATGCCCTGAAGGGACAAACCTTAAAACAGACCATTGAGCGCTGGCTTTCTTACCAAGGGATTAGGCTGATATGGGAGGCATCTGTCGATTATAAGCTTGCTGCATCTGCCGTGTTTGAAGAGCCGCTTTTTGCAAAAGATGGCGCATTAAATAATCTGTTAAAAGCATTTGAAGAGGCTGATCATCCATTACAGGCGCAATTAAAAGCCAATAAGGTGTTGGTAGTTAAGGCTAAATCATATTCTTCAAATATGGTTGTTATGCAAAATGAGTGAAGGTTATCTTATGAAAAACAATAAAAAAATATGGCGTATCTTATCAAGCAGTTTGCTGTTATCTCTAACTGCTTGTAGTACCGCGATCTACAAAAAAGTAGATAAAAATACAAATGATCATATCGCAAAAGCGAACGAAATGATCTCAAGTCTTAAAAAGCCGTCGTCAGAGCAGTTTGTTAGCGTCAGTGATGAACCATATGTTCAAGGTGATCTTATTGATATTGAGGCGGAAAATGCTTTACCTCAACTATTCCAACATTCCTTTCAATATACTACTGCCGCAACAGGTGTCACACTGGAAACTTTGATCACAAAGCTACAGAAAATCACGCAAGCTAAAGTGGTTGTTTCAGAAGGTGCGATTGCTTATATTCTTGAGCGTGAGCATGTGGGCATGCCTGAAGCTGATGTGGCGAATAAAGACAGAACTGCTTATGAAGTTGCAGATATTCAAGATGTGATGGTGCACTGTGATTATACGGGAGATATTACTGGGTTCTTGGATTATGTTGCATTTAAGCTTGGTATTTTTTGGAAGTATGATCAAAGTAGAAACACGCTTGAATTCTTCAGAACAGAAACCAAGACATTTCATGTAGATATTTTAACAGATAAGATTAAAACGACAACCAAGGTTGGTAGTAATTCCAGTAGCGGTGTGAACCAATCAGCTTCACTTAAGACAGAAAATGAAGCAGAGTACGATAACCCTTGGGCTGCGGTGATTAAAACCATTAAATCGATTATTGGGCAATCAGGCAGTGTTGATGAGAACTCAACGCTTAATCTAATTACAGTTAAGACCACCCCATTGTTGATGAGACAAGTGTCTCAATATCTTGAAGAAATTAATCGCACGGCGAGAAAGAAAGTTGTCATTAGACTTGATGTATATGATGTCGATCAGAAAAATACTTCAGGTTACGGATTTGACTGGAATGCTATTTATAAGACAACTAAAGGTGCAATTAACTGGAATACGCCAACGGGTTTAACAGACAACATTACCGGTATTAGTCAATATGGCATGTTAGCAGGTGCTATTTCATCGGGTCCGTGGAGTGATTCGACTTTAATTGTCAAAGCGTTACAGACAATGGGTAAGACAACACATGTCACAGGTACAACAATGTACACTGTCAGTGGGCGTCCTGTGCCGATTCAAGTATCAACAACAACTGCATATATCAAAAGTGTAGATGTTGTGGCGACACCTAGTGGCAATGGAACCGTTGTACAACGCTCAGCAAAGGCTGGTGAATACAACGAAGGCTATGAGATTAAAGTTTTACCAATTGTCGTTAAAGGTAATGAAATCTTGGTTGACTTAAGTGTTAATTTAACCAATTTGGTGCGTATGGACGAGTCAAAAGTTCCTGTTGATGGTAGTAGCGAGCCACAAACCATTAAACTGCCATCTATTAGTAACAAAAGCTTTATGCAGTCAGTACCATTAAAATCAGGTCAAACGGTTATTTTAGCTGGCTTTGAAGATAAAAAAGATAATGCACAAACCGACAGTGTTGGTCCTCAAAGCACTTGGATGCTAGGTGGTTCACAAGCTGCATTAAACAACTCAACCGTTACAGTAATTGTTGTCACACCTTATCTGATACGTTAATGATTATGGAGAAACATATGATTATTGTTATAGACAACAAACGTTATGCTATGGGGTTAACTTGGTTTATTGCGGATAGTCAACATAAATTATTTGATGCGCTTTATCATATTGAATGTCAAAACTTTGTAATCGATGTAAAGCGCAATATTGCTGCAGCTATGCTGCCAAATGTAACGCAAGTTGAGGTGATTGGCGCTATTTCACTTGCGGCTGTGCTTGGTGAATTATTGGCAAAAGATGCTATTTATATCTTTCGTTTATTCGATAAAGCGGGTAACTCAATAGATAAGTATTGGTTGTGTGCCGTAAAAAATGGTGTGATTTTACCAACGGCCAAATTACCTGTTAATCAAGAGATAAGATCTCAAAGTGACGATATAAAGACATTAAATGGGAATATTGAATTATCTGGTGATATGGTTGTTGATGAAGCTTCTTTGCATGAATGCTTACGCTATTTAGAGATAATTTTTTCAGCAGATGTTTTTAGGCAAATTATACAGTGCGACACACAGGTTGATCATTTGTTAATTGATAAGATTGCCTTAGATTTTGATATTGATAGGACATTAATCAAAAGGAATGCACTTGCGCAATTATTGATAAATGTTAAAGACAAAGAGTTACGTCAGTTTGCGATTAAGGTGTTGCCTAAACCTGCCAAGAAAGTGCATAGTAAGTCTACTTCTCGCAAGGGGAGTGCTTCTGTATCAAGAAGAAAACTTGTTGTTTATAGTGCACTATTACTCGTATTAGTTGCGGCAGGATATATGTATTTTAGTAGTGAATCATCAGCACGTTCTAACAATAAAAATGTCAATGAGATAAAACTACAGCAGGAAAAATCCTATATTCAGAAAATTGAATCTGACGTTGAGCATAAGAATGCTTACCCTTTAATTATTAAGTTTGTCAATGCTATCGGAGCTTTGCCTACGTCGGTCTTGCAATGGCATATCCAAAAAGTTAGCTATCAGACAGAGGCATTGGATGATGTAAGTGCGGTTTATGTGTTAAACAATAAAAAGCATAAAACTGCTCTAACAAAGGCAGAATTTGCTCATGTTCAGTCATTACAAATCACTGCGGTAAATGAAGCGACTGATAATATGACGAATGTGCACTTTAAGCTCATTGGTAACATGCATGCGCTCACCGATCAGACGATGGTACGTTTGAAAGATAGAGCAGCTGAAAGTTACCACTTTAATCAATTTGTGGAGGAGTTAAAATTAAGGGGGATAGACTTTAAATTAGAACCCCCTCAATCCTCTTATGGCATTGCTAAACATGGGATCACTGTTATAGGGCATAGTATGAATCGGCTTATAACATTAACAGCAATGGCAAAGGAATTACATACATTTGTTTTAGTCAGTATTGAAATACATAATAATCAAGACAAACCAGTCTCTTGGATTGTTAAAGGAGAAATCTATGAAGCATAAACAATCATGTGCTATTCATCTACACTTTTTGAGGTTCCCCGCTTTTTTATTCGCATTGAGTGTAATAACAGTCAATGCTGATGCGCAGCCAAAAAACTTAGAACAAACCTATGCTATTGATTCTAGCAATCACTATTATCAAAGCATTCAGGCGCAGGATCACTTACATGCGCAAATTCAGCAGCAGGCGTTGGAAAATCAGGTGATACAACAAAAGATAGAAAATCATAAATTACAGCGTCAACTAGCTGTTGCGAGTAAATCTAAGGGAATGCTAAATACTGCTTCAGCTAGATATGGTCATCGTGAGTTAAGTGTCAGTGAAATCTCACAAGTAGGTAATACATGGGAGGCTGTTATATGGTTTCAGGCAAAAAAGTATGAGATTAGTGTTGGTCAGTTAATTGGTAAACGTTACAAGGTTGATTCTATTCACCCTGATAGCGTGACTTTTGTTGATCTTGCAAATAATACTAAAACTTTTAGCGTTGATATTGGTTAAATTTTTGGGTATATATGATTATGAGCAAAAACTATCAAACGATTGATGATATTTATAGTGGTATTTATCAGTCATCAGTAAATAGTAATGATCGTCCTGCTAATTCATTAAATGAGTTAGATTTTGTTATTCAAGATGTGATTCAAGCATCAGTTAAAAAAGAACAATATGTTTTTGCGAAGGCACTTAAAAATGGTCAGCAAGAAATTGCTGTTGTATTTATTTCTAGTGAGGTTCCCAAAGCACGATATGAACATATTAAAAAACAAGGGAAAAACTATCTCAAAGATGACCTGGTCATTACTGTTCAGCCTGTTGTTGCCTCATTACTAGATGAGCTTATTACGCTGTCTTTGAGAGATCAAATTGACACAGGTATTTTAAGTGAATTTTATACCATCGTAAAAGAAGCAGTAGATCTCAAAGCATCTGATATTCATATTGAAGCGACGTCAACACGAGTTGAGTTAAAGCATCGTATTAATGGGCTGATCTATCTGCATAAAGCGTATGATGCCGAGGTGATGCTTAAGATCTTGCGAGCAATTTATAATACCAAAGGACATTACGGTACAGTTGATAAACAGTTAGATCTATACAACAAATCACAACAGGCTGTCATTGATCAGCATATTGATGGAGTTGTTTATCGACTGCGTTTTCAAAGTACGCCACTATATCCTTATGGTTATAATGTAGTGATGAGGGTATTGTCTATGGGTAAAAAGCAAAGTCAAACCATACATTCATTGGGTTATTCATCTGAACAGGTTGAACTAATAGATAGTGCGTTAGCTTCACCTGAAGGCGTGATTATTTTCTCAGGTGAAACTGGGTCAGGCAAAAGCACATCACTTTCAGTTGCTCTGAAATTAATGGTAGATCGCAGTCGCCGCCAGAAGAAAATACTAACGATTGAATCGCCACCTGAATATATTATTGATGGGGCTTGTCAAATCCCTGTACATGAAACAGCGGATGATACCAGTCAGGTGACATTGGAGAAATTTAATCATACCTTTAAAGCGGCAATGCGCCTAGATCCAGATGTTATTATGGCAGGAGAAATTCGTGATCGTTCATCTGCTGCATTATTGCAGCAGGCAGTTCAATCAGGGCATAAGGTATTGACAACCCTGCATGCCCAGAATGCTTTTTTGTGTGTTGAGCGTTTGATCGGTATTGGCATTGACAAGGAGGTGTTATTGTCACCTAAATTCTTATCAATGATTGTCCATCAAACACTTGTGCCAATTGTTTGTCCTGAGTGCTCTTGGGGTTATGAAAAATATCGATCGATTTATCCAGATTGTGAGGTGCTGCATCGACTAGAGCGCATTAGTCATCAATATGGCAATGATGATAAAGTGCTTCAAAATGTACGCTTTGCTAACCGTGAAGGGTGTGATCACTGTGGTCATAAAGCCGTTATTGGTCGTGAGGTTGTTGCTGAGGTGCTTATACCCACAGAAGCGTTATTGGAAAAAATGCGTTTAGGTCGAATGAGTGAAGCAAAAGAAATATGGTATCACATCGGTGGACAAAATATGGCTACTCATGCTTTTGTAAAGATGTTATCAGGTTTACTGTGTCCGACGATGTATGAGTATAAAATGGGACGTCTGGATGAAATGGAGGTAGGGCAATGAAAGGCTTTGCTATAAAGTCAATATTTGATCGTCTAAAGTTGAGATTTAGTCAGGAAAAAAGACAGGTAGATGATAGAAAGATTAGAAATTATTCTATCGTCTTGATTTTTGTTTTGCGTTTATTTTTTTCTAATCGTGTGCGAGCCTCCTTATATCAAAATATTATTCTGGTGATGAGTAATAGTAGCTTGAGTATTTACGGCACACTGGTCGCTCTTAAAGAGAAGTATACATACTATCGATCATTCAATAATAGTGTTTTATCTATGATTTTAAAGGATTGGATTAGTAGAATTGAATATGAAGGTATGAGCTTTGATGAAGCGATCAAACCCTATATTCCATCAAATGAACATATGATGATTAAAGCGAATTTTGATGACCCTATTAATGCGCTTGATTATGCAAGTCAATTGACTAGAAAGTTTGCATTATTAACTAAGAGAATTGCAACTGGGATGATTATGCCACTGATTGCAACACTAATTTTAATTGCCGTCATTATTGGTTGTTCGCTTAAGGTAATTCCAATGCTGTTGGAGTCACTGCCCACGGATAATTTATCTGGAAATATTGCAGATTTTATTGCATTGAATAATTATATCACCAGTCATGCATGCTATATTGTTTTAATTGTCATTGTGTTGATTATTACAGTGCCAATAATAATTAAGCGCTGGACTTTTCGTATGCGTTATCGTTTATTTGATAAAATATGGGGTTTTACTGAGTATAAGAGGATTCAAGCGACAAGTATTCTGATTTCATTAGCGTCACTGCTGAGTTCTGGCAAAAGTTTTAATATGGCATTTATGTTGATCGAAACAAATTGTTCATATTATCTCAAGCCATATATCAGCAGGATGAGAGAAATGATGTCACAAGACGGGCTTTCAGCTGGTCGCGCGCTAGCGAGTGTGAATCTTTTTAATAACGATACATCACTACTGTTGGATATTTATACCGATGCGGGAGCGATTGAAGAGGGTTTACTTGCGTTAAGTGATCGTGTTTTAGAAACTGAAATTAATGCGATTGTAGTGAAGATGAAGATGCTAGGATTTGTCATTTTAGGTTTATCGATGAGCTACATTGGTTTCTTTTATTTTTCAGTGGCAACATTGTCAGACAGTATGCGCTAAAAAGTTATTAAGGATGGGGTGTTTATCATAGGAGAATTGTCTGTAAATGGATGGTATGGAATTTTTTAGCGTAACACTTAGACCTCTAAACGCGTTAAGCGGCAAATAAAAACGGGCAATGATGTAAAAGTTGGATTAATGCACTTTTGCTGTCAGTGCCTAGTTTTGCTTTGACGGTATTCAGATAATCAATGGCTGTTGAACTGGCAATATTAAGCTTATAGGCGATTTCTTTAGTGGTACAGCCTTCATAAGCAAGTTTGGCAATTTGTTTTTGTTTTTGTGACAAGGGTAACAATTGATGTTCTTGATGTAATGCATTATAAAACGCAATTAATTGATCACTTTTACAAGGGGCTAAACTTTGATGCATATTGAATGAGTCTTTAAGGCTTGAAGTATATGCGTAGGCAAATTTTTCGAGTTGTTTGAGTTTATTAGCATAGTTTGTAAGTACATAGTCTGATGCAATTTTACTTGCTTCCATCAAGTAATTCTGTTGATTCAGTGACAATAAAACCTCCATGGGGTAATCATAGTGTAGTATCAACGTCATATGATCAATGGTTGTTTGTGTCACAAGGCGATAAGGGATATTTGGGTATTGCAACGATTGAAAATAATGCCCAATCAGTTGTTGCGAGAAGACCGTTTGCCAGCTATAGCTTTTATCATTAAACGTTGTATCTGTCAAAAAGCTCGGATCAATATCAAAGACCTTTGCCTGATAGTATCTTTTGGCATAGGATAAATTGGCAAATGCTTTGACTTGTTTGACTTGTTCCTGTGATTTTTTGTCAGTAAATATCAGATTGATCTCACTTAGACTAAGATTGTGCGTTTGCAAATGTCGGTGTATCGATGTCATGAATGTTTGCAATTGAATGCTTGGTTGTAATAACTCATGTGCATTTGACTGTGTGTTTTGTTGCTTTGATTTCATATGATCGTTAGTCATCTATTCAATAATCTAGGTGGCAATAATCTATCATCTATAAGCTGTTGTCAGAATGCTAAAATTGTATGGAAATTGTACGTAAAAAAACTACCAACGTGTTGGGATGCAAAAAATATAGCCTTTATGGCGAATGGCTTGGAAATACTGATGATCGTCTGCATACGACTCTAAGCGACGTTTGAGTCTTGAGACCAGCAGATCAATGCGACGCAAAAACTCTGGGTTATCGGTTTCACCATATAAAATGGCATGTAATTTCTCGCGCGATAAAATTTCAAAGTCATGCTGCATAAAGATATTCATTAACAGCTTTTCTTTTTGGGTTAAGTGAATCTCGTTACCTTCAAAGTAAAGCGACAGTGTGGTCAGATCAAAATGCCACTGATTAAAGCGCACGATATTTTGTGCTTTTTGTGCTAGTGGTATAGTCGATTTGACAGATACATAGTCTAGTCTGGAGCTGACACGGTTAATCAAATAATCAAAGGGGTTGTGCAGTGCAATATAATCATCAGCACCATTTTTTAAACTGGTAAACTCATTCTCTTGCGTGAAATCATAGACGATATAACATAAATTATGTCGCGCTTTTAGTGTGCGCCATGTGGCAACGTCAGTTTGTAAAAAATACGCAGCATGAATTAAGCAGAGTGATCCTTGCATATGCATGCGATTGATATCTTTTGGCGTTTTAGCAACAAATAAATTCCAGTGATTAAGTGCCTGCATTTTGAGATATAGGTCACTGTTTTTAAGATCATTATTACCGATAAAGACAATGTGCTGCTTCATTTTAAATCCTTTTTGTTTTTTTTGGTTTCTTGTTGTTTTGTCGTTTGTTGATAGCCGTCATCGATCAATTAGTTATTACAGAAAATAATTGATGATAGGTCGTACCGTTTACAAAATTTTTGCAAGCGGTATATGCTGCGAATGAGGATATTTTATCGACAGGTTTATTTTGAAATCACCTCAATTTTTGAGGGGTATACCCATCGTAAATCATTTTGTGGTGTTTAATGTTGAAGAAATTTTTGATGCTTTTGGGTGATTGGGTTGCAGATAATAACTAGGACTATTAGCAAAAACCAATCATTCAAAAGCGAAAGAAACTCAATAGCAGAAATGCTGTAAATTGGTTTGTAATAATTCAAAAATAAGTTGAGCTTTAATTACCCCTCACCCGTGCAGCTTAAGCTGCACGACCTCTCCCGCAAGGGGAGAGGTATTAGCTGACGCAACTTATTCTTGATTCATTACTTTGTGATGGGTATATGTAGGAAAGCGTAAACTTTGTGTCATTAATAAGAGGTTAAATAGCTTAGCAATTTATGTCGTCTAGGTAATATGAAGATGTCATTTTGCTGCATACAAAAAAGTGCGCACTTTGTATTTATTATTATCATTTGGTATCAGGATGAGTCAGGTTAATGGTAAGTAAGTATGTTTACATTTAAGCGAACGAGAAAATTGGTACGTAGTGCATTTATGGTGGATGCTATCAAACAGCAGCATAGTGTGCTAAAAGATATTTTGAAAGCACCATTTAAAACAATAGCAAAGATCAATCAACCAAGCGCAGATGCGCAAAAAGTCGATCAAACGCTAGCGGATGATACGCTTTATCATCAGTGTTTAACGGCGTTAAAGTGTCGTTTGTATTTTTTTCTTATATTATTTATTTTCGGCACGGGATACTTTCTGTATTTGTTGGTTGAAAGCCATGCGATTTGGCAATCAGCGTTAATGATGTTGATGATCAACGTGATTTTATTTTTATATGTCTTTCGTTACCACATGTGGTCAACACAAGCAAAGCACAAACTAAAGCAACTTTCTTTAGCTGGATATTTTCAACTATTGAGAGGCAATTCCTCTATCAATAATCATCAGCATGATAAGAACTGTGCAGATAATAGAAAAAATGACAAAAATCAGCAAAGCTAAAAGGGCGTTTAATTATGAGTATGTGGGCACCAGCAAGTAAGGATACATCAATAAGCATTCTGCAACAATTTTTAACCGGCGGCATGCCATTTTCATTGCATGATGCCTCAGTGACACTTTTTCAGCAAGTTATCTATGGCTTTAATATTGGTATGTTAGCCATTGGTATGGTGTTGTTTGGCTATATCCTATTTGCAGGCACCATTCATTCAGCACGCGATGGTGTGTTTTTAGGCAAAGATTGGGATAGCTATTGGTTACCATTGAGAACGGTATTTGGTGCCATTGCTGTGATTCCAACGAAATCAGGCTATTGTATGGCGCAATGGGCAATATTTAATTTAGTCAGCATGGGGGTGGGTTTTGCGGATCATATTTGGCATGATGCGTATACTGCTGCCGCTCATGGCTCACAGGCAGTTATTCCCAGTGGGCTATCACAACAGATTATTGATCAAAATGCCTATTTTTTGTTGCATGGTTTTGTGATTAATGCTTATGCCGCAGCACAAAATGATAAGGTTATTAACTGCAATTCGGATATCGATAAAACATTACAGATGACATTAACAGCAAGTAACAATAGTCAGGAATTGAAAAAATGTCAATTTAGCTATGATGTATCACTCAAAGGGGTTAATCAATCCAATATCAATCAACTGCTTGATATATGGCAGCCAGATCAACAGTCAAGTCTTAATTTGGCAACTTTCTTACCACAAGATAGTGGCGGGGTGAGTAATTTTCTGACCAATAATTTCAGTCAATGCATACAGTTGGGTAATAGCATATGTGGCGTCATGCTTAATGATAATAACGGTAAACTAACCTATTATCAGCTGGGGTTGGGCAATATGACAGTAAATGCTGATTATTTACTTAGAGCTAATAGTCAGACTCAATATTTAGATACGTACCGAGATGAAATAGAAAAAACTCATCTAAAGATTCCATCTCAAGCTCAGTTTAATACACAGTTAAAAAACCTTACAAGGGATAACAACCCCTTTGCTAAAATGGATATTTTCACACCTAATTCAACCGATGCACAGCTATTATCTAGCTATAGTGGTAATACCATATATGCAATAAATAACCAGAAAATTCCCAAGCGGTCTAGCGATAAGCTAGAAAGTACCTGGTGGGATGCTGATCAAAAATATCTGTTTTTGGATCAAATGCTTAGCGACAATATTCAAGCATTGCAGCAAGCATTTAGTCAGATTAGTCAAAAAATGCAAGTAGCATCAAGTGACACACAAATTACCAATGTTATATCTAATATTTATCTACAGAAAGTGTCTGCACAAACTATTTTTAGCAATACAGGACTTCAGCCGGATAGCAACGGTGTATATAACATTAATGGTTCACAGCAATTGCCACGGTCAATTACAGAAAATAGAGATGTATTAAAAGGGACGGCAAATGTCACAGAAGAAAATGCCCCCGATCTTTGGAAGTTAGTTGCCAGTGGGCAGCTGCAAGCCGGATCAATGCAATCGACCTTAGCTTTTATTGCTAAAGTATTTGGTCAGTCTTCTGATCAATATATATTGGCTAAGCAGTCTATCAACAATGGTTTATCGGCTAAAGCCCAATCTTATATTCAAATGATTATGAGTATTGCCGAACCGCTATATAAACAAAATCAAACAGAGGCGCAAAACTTATTAAATAATTTAATTAATCTGATGACGTACTTTGATATCAATGGTGTCAGTTTTATTCAAAGCAACAATAGTATGAGTGATAACACCTCTGACATAGCCAAAGATGCAGTGACAGCGATTTTAAATAAGTTGTTCCAAAATCAGAATGCCTCATCAAATCAAGCAAAAGATGATGTGACCAGTATTCTTGATGAGATTTATAAGTTTGGTCAGAGTAAGGATAACGGTGGATATACCCAAAGCTCATATATTCAGCAGTTACAGAATTTGGGGCGTGATATGATTAATCGTGCACTTAATGCCTATCAAAATACCTATACCTACTTTGCGTCACAATTTAATAACCTGCAAGTGGCTCAAAAAAATGCAGCATGGGCGTCATTTGGCTTAAATGCCGGTGCTCTAGCACTTGGTACTGCAGGCGTTGCAACCTCGGCATTTGCCATTTTTAATAATGAGCCTGGATTTGTCGGAATGGCGCTGCAGGGAACGGGTAAATTACTGCAAGGGACGGCACATTTAACGATGCAGGCACAAACCGCTATTTCAGTGATGAGCCTCTATAAGTTGATGTTACAAATGATGTATTTACCGATTTTATTTGTTATTTTAAGTTTGGTTTTTATTAATGGTATTATGTTCTCATTAGTTTTACCGTTAGCGCCTTTTTTCTTCTTTTGGGCGGGTAAAATTGCATGGCTATTATTGGTTATTGAAGCCTTTATTGCTGCCCCTTTTGTCGCCTTAGGAATGGTATATCCTGAGGGACATCAAGTGTTTGGTAAATCACAATCAGGGATTCAAATGGCAGTGAATTTATTCTTCCGACCGGTATTGATGATTATTGGCTTAGTGACTTCTGTTATATTGACCTATGTTGTCGTCAAGTACTCGGTGCAAGCTTTCCATGGTATTGTTAGTAGTATGAATTTAATTGCTGTTGACTATACTGCGACCAATAATATTTCATCCGGTGTTATTGCTTTATTTACCATTTTTGTATTTGTGAGCTTTTTGGCAATTGCTTTTAACAAATGCTTTTCAATTATCTATTTACTACCTGATAAAGTGTTGCAATGGGTCGGGCATTCAGGTGGCGAGCGAGCTGGCGAGCAGGAGTTTCAGCAAATTAAATCAAGCACAGAAGGTGGCGTACAACAAGCAAGTCAAGCCGGACAAAAAAGTGCAGAGGAAGGCTTATCAGCGCGTAAAGGACATGTTATGGAATCTGGCAAAGCGATATCCGGTGTTGGTGAGGCAGCGTCAGGTGCTTTAGGCGGCGATAGTAATGCTAAGCTCGCAACTGATTACGCTGATCGCAAAGAAAAACATGATCGCAAAAATGGTGCAACAGATGTCTATGAACAACAAACAACGAATGAAAAAGAAAGATCGAATTAGGAGTAAACAAAGTTATGGCTACAACTGAGAAAGCAAATAATGATAAATCAGATCAGTTAGAACCGGAAAATAATCAGCGCATTAAGCAGGAAAATATAACGGATACAAGTGGCAATGTAGAAGATTTGGTAGTGTATGAGCAAGATACTAAGCCTCTAACTGAACTGGAAAAAAAAGTACGTGAAATTTTAAGCAAACAAGACTATAGCTTACAGTCAAATGCATCATTGGATCGTTCAAGAGGTAAGTTAGATAGTGATATTACCGCATTTTTTAAAAGTCAACGTCTAGCTTCTGTGCCCTTGGAATTATATCGTTCACCGCAATTCTTAAATAAATTTGCTTATCTGATTAGTGAAGCGTTGGTTAATCATAATGCAAAAGATAAAAAACTATTAAATGCAGCAGAGCAAGCTAAATTAAAGCAGGTTGCTAAAAGCTTAAGAGTAAGTGCCTATAAGGCGCAAGATAAGCACGGTTATATTGACAAGTTTGAGTACCACCAAAATGAGCGTCATAATTTTTTAGTGATAAACACTCGAGGACAGGATACATATCAGTTGGCACTAGGCGAAAATCAGCAGTTTCAAATGTATCGCGATGACCATCACGCAGGCGGGTTTTCACTACGCTTTGAACATGGAAAGTTTCATACAAAAGCGTTGGCTGAAGCAATTATGTTAGAAGCAGGCTATCAACCACATGGCACATTAAAAAACTTAAAAGATAATGAATTGACAAGTGTTTTAGATCAATTAATTGAACAGGGTGTTGATATTTCGGGTGTGCAAATCAAAGGAGACAAAGCGCAAAATGACATCTTAAAGAACAAGCAAATGGAACAAGCGAAATTTCAAGAGAAAGTCATAAGACAAATTAATAATGAAGAGATTTACAAAAATCAGGATGTGGAGAAAGTTACCTATCCTGCGTATATGGTAGACTCTGAAGCGGAAAGGCGACTTAAGGCAGAGCATTTACCGCAACCGGTTATTGAGAAATTTATGCAAGAACTGGTTAAAGAGATTAATAACGAAATCAAGTGATAAAAGAATGAGGAAGAAATGAAGCGGATATTTTTGGCATTATTGATTTCAATCGTGATATTTATTCAGATAAGCTATGCAGACGATGGCAGTGGGCGACAAGTGTTTGAAGTAAAGTTTACTATGGATGCTCAGTCGCAAAGAGAGATTAAAGCGATTAATTTTGAAGCAGTTAAAGATGGTAATTTGGATGATGTTTCAACGGATCAATATCAGCATCATTATTTATTATGGAATAGCAATCAAAAAGATAGTGAGTACAAAGTGACGTTGACACTAAAGGATAATGGTCAATTTGTGTTTTATTTAAATCCTTTTTATGATGATTATTCTAATGATGCAACCTACGATTGGATGTTAGGCATCTGGAATTCACAGAAAAAATCCATTAATCAACCAGATGGCAACCATCAATTTAAGTCCTACAGCGGAAGATATTATATTGATAATAGTTTATTAAAACATATGACATTGAATATTTATGAAACGGTTAAACCAGTGATACATGGGCAGTGGCAGGATAATAATAGCTTTATGCCAGAGGGTGATTTGCATCAATTTAATGCTTGCTATAAGTTGTGGCCTAATAATATTACTTATGACACACCCGAGTGTATGACTAATCCAAGTGATAATAAGAGATATCGAATGTATTTTGTAACGATCAACATAGCCAATCTTTTTATGGGCAGTGCTAAGGAATATTTACTAGGTTTTGCTCATAATAATGGTATGGTTAGTTGGCAGCAAAAATCAGAGCAAGATTATGCAAAGGATGGCACATCAACACCTCAGTTGTATTTTGAGGCATCGTATAATCAACAGCCATTTTGTAAGGTGTATATGAGTGATGATTTATCAAGTATTACCTCAGTTAAGCCAGTCCAATATGCGCCGATGAGTTGCAGTTACCAATCTAATTATTATGAGCCAAAATTTATTTTTGCCTGTAGCGGTAGCAGCAGTATTGGGATGGCAGGTGATAATCAAAGTGCCTGTGGTTGGATTAATAGTGGCAACATTCAATCTCAAGCATTTAGCAGTCATATCAATCAGCTATAAAATGTATCAATATAAAACGTTAATATACAATGGTTTACATTTCGTTTTTATCTAAAACGTGTCAAAACAAATTTTGAAGTGTTTCTCAAGTGCAATTTGCCATGATTATAATCATAGGCAAATCGTAACCTTGATCACCAATAGCTTAAGTGAAGTAAAACGATGAATAATATGAATCAGTCATTAACTGCGATCCTACAGCATTTACTGGATAATTTACGTGTGCTGGTATTACCACAAAACAGTGATCAGTTTAGCCTGTTATTTATGCTATCGAGTGTGATTGGCTTTATATTGTTATGTGTTTTTGTTAATCGCTTAAGAATGCACTGTAAACCGCATCATATGATGCGCCATTACTCGCCGTGGGCAACTGTGATGTATCTGTTTTCAGGATCATTTTTATTAAGTCTTCAAGCGATTATTCAACTATTAGTCAAAAGTTTTTTTAATGATAATTGGCAGCCAGATAATGTTTTCAACTACCAACCGATTACGATTAATAACGATCCGTTATGGGGTAGCATCAGTGAGCTGTTTTTTGCGTGTATGGTTGTAATTGGTATTGTCGCTATTTTGCGTGGGTTTATCTTGGCGGTGAAATTAGGTGAAGGACAGGATGGTTCAGTGGGCAGGGTGTTGACACATATTATTGCTGGCGCGGTTGCTGTTAATGCCATTAATGTTGTGAGTTTAATCAATTTATTTTAATAAGGAGCATAATAATGAGAAATTTATATCACAATCTAAAGCATATCCTCTTGGCAGGTTTGATTAATGTTTTATTAATCAATATGAGCTTTGCCGATGAGGTGAAAGGATTTAAGTCGTGGGCAGCAGGAATTGTAACACTATTTGAGCAAATCAAAACCTTTTTGGTGTTTATTTGCTTATTAATTGGCATGTGGTATTTGATTTTGGGATTATTACAATTACGCAAATCACTGACACCACAAGGCGCACAGCAAGATATATTAAAACAAGCGTTTGGTCATATTGTGATAGGCGTTATTCTGATTAGTGTCGTTGCTTTTATCCAGATGTTCCAAGTCTCTATTGATAATAATGCAGGAGATACTTCAAAACCAATCAGTACCTTTAGTGTTGATAGCAATGCTTTGAACAACAATTAATGATGAAACACAATGATCAATAAAAATATAATTGCCCTATTAGGGGTCGCGATGTTATCAGGTTGTGCCAGTACGCCTCAAAGTATTGACTTACAAGCTGAGCAGTTGGAGATAAATGGTTTTATGCTCAAATCGCTTGATCAATCAGCACAAACGATTAGTCAAAGTGTCAATACCTTAAACAGCTATAATGCGATGCGCTTTCCAAAGGTTGATCTACCATTAGCACAAGTCCCTGATGACGTACTAGCGCAAAAAGTTACATTGGTGTGGAATGGACCGATTCAGCCAGTGATTGAAAAATTGGCAAAAATTGCAGGCTTTACTGTTCAAGTGTACGGTAACCCACCTGCCATTCCGATTGTGATTGTGCTTAATCAAGCCAATGATTGGCAGAGTATACTGGATACCTTAAGAAGTATTGATGTGCAGAGCAAAGGTGGCGCCAGTATATATGTTAATGCCAAAGAGAAAATTATCAGCTTGAGGTATCAATAATGGCAATGGTAACTAATGCACAGCTACTAGATAATATGTATGCGCCTAGTGCCTATGTCAGTCACTTGCCAGATCTCACGATTCGTCAGAAAGCAATGTTGGATGCAGCAAAAAATTTAGGCATTCAATCTGGTTTATACTGGGCATCACAAGCGATTGATGATCAGGAGAATGCACTAAAAAATAAATTGAATATGATCTATAACTTTTCTAGTTTGATGCTTAATGATTATGTTGTGCCACCGGTCATCACGCAAGAAAATAATCTTGTCAATATTAGTGATAATGTGATTCGCTTTGGTAGTCAGCGTTATCGAATCATTAAAAATGCGTACTTTTCAACAGCGGCACCTAATTGGCGCACGTATCTTTATATGGATTATCCTCAACCGGATGTCCCTGATAAAAGTTTGTTGCCACAGACCAAAGAGGAGAAGAAGCAGTGGGATGATGCCGTCACCAAGGGCTGGCATTTAGGGATTCATCAGGCACGCGTGATATTCCAAAGTAATCTTAATCAATTAACACAGGATTATGCTGGGATGGTATTGTTTCATCAATTATTATTGCAACATATGGTGAGCTTGCCTTATGTCCAAAAGCAAAACCATGGTATTACTGGGGATAAAAATAATCTGATTATCAATGATCATAGTTGGCAAATCAAAGCCGATCCGCAATTTGAAAAAGCCTTTAAATTATGGGCGCCTTTGATGAAAGCAAAGCAACAAAAAGCAACAAAATGAAAACACTGAATAATTGGAATTATGTATATTGCCCGTACCCTGAGCGAAGTCGAAGGGTCGAAATCAAAGAGGCAAGGTAATGATGGCTTCGACTAATGCTCAGCCAACGCTTATGCAAAATCATTGAATGACAGAGGTAACAAACCAATGCACGTATTGAAACTAGATGATCACTATCTCAATGAGCAACAGTTCAATCAGTTGCTATTGACATGTGCTGCAGCTGAGACTACTGATATCACGTTACAAACCAATACACCCATATTGGTTTTGCGACATAAGAAGCGCCTTTATCAAGGTATGCGTCAATTATCTGTGCAGGAAATAGAAGATATTGCGCAACTTATTTATGGTGCTAATGCCATTGCGCACTTGCATGCTGGCAATGATATTGATACCAATTATATCGTCAGATCAGCCGCTATGCGTTGGCGTGTCAATATGACCGTTTGTCAGCAACAGAGCCAGTTTGGTATTAGCATTTCATTGCGATTAATAAAAGACAAGATCCTGCCGCTTCAAGCACTAAATTTACAAGCTGAAGTTGTTGAGAAATTAATACATTTACAAGGCTTAACAATTATCTCAGGGGCAACAGGCAGTGGTAAAAGCACCTTGATTGCAAGTATTTTAAAAGCACAACAGGCGTTACCCTATGTCCATAAAATATTAACCTATGAATCACCGATCGAATATACTTTTGGTAGTCAGGCAGGTGAAGCAGTTGTCAGTCAAACGCAAATTCCTGATATCTTACCGGATTATCGTTATGCGGTATTTAATGCCATGCGTCGCTTTCCCGATGTGATTATGTTGGGTGAGACACGCGATTTTGAAACATTAAATGCCTTAATTGAAGCAGCATTAACAGGGCATGCTTGTATTACAACGGTACATGCCAATAATGCGGCTGATGTTTTTTATCGTATGTTGTTAATGGTGCCCGTGGCACAAAGGGAGGCGTACTATCGCCAGTTGATTAGTAGTCTATCTGTTATTGTTTGGCAAATGCTTATTCAGTTGATTGATGGCACGTTAGTGCCGATACAGCAGACAGTGATTTTTGATCATGCGTTGAGAGTTGCGTTGTTTGAGTTATCAATGCATGACGGCATTGGCTATCTACGTCAGCACCTTGATGCTAAAGCATCGCCTTTGGAGAAAATGATGGCTTATTATCAACGTGGAGAATTAACCCAAGAGGATTGGCACTATTATCAACAAAATTTTAAGGCGATTAAGGAAATTTAAAAATGGCAAATAACAATTATCATTGGCGCAATAGCGCATTAACGCCAAAGCTACTATTTATCAATGCCTATATGGCCTTGCCGTTATTGCTAATGGCTGTACATTTTTGTCAATGGACGATTGCCATTAGTGTTATATGTGGCGTATTTTTTTTGTTGTGTGAGCTCTTTAAGTATTCGCCAATCGGGCTTTGTTTAAAGTTCCGAAGTTTACTCGTTGGCAATAAAAAGGTAATTAGCAATGACGCATTTTAGAGGAGTCACCAAATCACAAGAAACCAATGCCGCATCGACGATTCGTGATACACGCTCATTAACAAAGCGACTCATAAGCTTTGTCTTAGAGCCAATCAATAGTGTTGCTATTATGCTTTGTTTACTGATGGTGATTTTAATTGTTCCTCAATTATTGATTGTGTTGATTTGGCTGCCGTTAATATTATCAATCGTTGTGTTAACGCAGTCACCTAAGTTACCTTTTAAACTGCCCATCGGTGCACGTTATAAAGATTATAATAATGCGCTTCCTGGACAGACAAAGCCAGGCAAAGCTAAGGGCATTTACTTTTTTGGTAATGAAAAGGAAAGTCATCATGAGCTTTGGTTTAGCAATGAGGATATGCGCACACATGCGCTTATTTTTGGCTCAACCGGAAGTGGTAAGACAGAAACACTCGTTTCACTGGCATACAATGCACTTGTTCAAGGTAGTGGCTTTATTTATGTCGATGGTAAGGGGGATAATGCACTGTATGCCAAGATTTATTCGATGGCACGCTATTTAGGGCGAGAAGATGATGTGTTGGTCATCAATTTTATGACGGGTGCTAAAGATATCAGTACATCAGAAAATAAAGAAGAAAAATTATCAAATACCTTAAACCCCTTTGCGATTGGTTCATCAGATATGCTGTCACAGTTAGTGGTCAGTATGATGTCCTCAGAGTCTTCAGGTGGTGGTGATGGAGATATGTGGAAAGGGCGTGCCATTTCATTTGTTGAAGCATTAATGCGCATGCTGGTGTATTTAAGAGATCAAGGTTATTTATTATTAGAAGCAAGTTTGATTAGACGTTATTTTGTATTAGACGTTGTCGAAAATTTTCTTTATAACAAAGAACTGATTAATCACGAAGGTAAAAGTATTGTCTTTGAAGGTAATATCCCTTTAGCCGTGACAGATCCGATGCATAATTATTTGGCAACCTTGCCAGGATATCAGGTAAAGAATGTCGGTGGACAATCGGACAAAACCTATGAGCAACATGGCTACATTACGATGCAGTTGACACGTGTTTTTGGTTCACTTGCTGATGTCTATGCACATATTATGAAGACAGAGCTTGCTGAGGTTGACTTTCAGGATGTGGTGTTAAATCGCCGTATTTTGGTGGTACTGTTACCAGCACTCGAGAAATCACCCGATGAATTAGCAAACTTGGGTAAATTAATTATTGCTTCACTCAAAGCGATGCTTGCCTCAGGTCTAGGGAATAAGATTGATGGGCACCGACGCGAAGTATTAGATGCCAAACCGTCTAATTCAGATACGCCATTTCTCTGTGTATTGGATGAGTATGGTTATTATGCGGTGAAAGGGTTTGCTGTGGTACCAGCGCAAGCTCGATCACTGGGGTTTTCAGTGATTTTTGCCGGCCAAGATTTACCTGCTTTTCAGAAAGCCTCAAAGGAAGAGGCCGCTTCCATTTGTGCCAATACCAACATTAAGATCTGTATGAAACTTGAGGATCCGCAAGAGACGTGGGAGTTTTTTAATAAGACTGCAGGAGAGGCTTATCTGACAGCGGTCAAAGAATTTAATATGGGAGATCAAGGTGATGCTTTAGGTTATAGAGATACGAGAACGGCAGCTGTTGAAAAGCGCAGTCGTGTTGATCTGATGGATTTGAAAGATCAACGAGAAGGCGATGCCCATATTTTCTTTAGATCACAGATTATTCGTAGTCGCATGTTTTATGCTAACCCCAAACAAACCGATGAGATTAAAGTTAATCGATTTATTAAAGTGCCCCCCTTAACGCAAGATAAAATCCAGCAGCTAAAAGCTATATTAAGCTACTCTCCTTCAATGGATAATGACATCACTCTCCGCCATGAGCTAGGCGATTCACTCAAAGAGCTGTTTCATAAAATGACAGAAGATCAGGAAATAGATCAAAAGGCATTGGTGCAGCAAAGTCATGATTCATTGGCGCAAAATGAACAGTTATTAGTTGATAATATGGCACAACTATTGACTGAGCTACAAAAGAGTGCAACGGTTATTAATGCGCATGGACAACATGAGGTTAATGATACTTTATATCGCAATATCCCATTGAGTAAACGTTTAGATAGTGCGTATTATGATGTGTTGCATGCTGATTTTAACGATGCGCCCGTTTCGGCAGAAAAGATTATGCGTATGACGCATTACTTTGCTTTGCAACAGGGTATTCATCCAACGAAAATTAGTGCTATTCAAAAACGCCTGCTAGGTCAGCTAACACAGGTTACCGCTTTGAAATATAGCCCATGTCAATCGATGGATGAAGTGTATGAAAAATTATCGCAAATTACTAAAGTTTATGGAGTGGGTCGACGATGAGTGTTTGCAATATATTATGTCAGTATTTTATGACGTATCATTCAGATATTACTTTTTGCTATAAAGACAATGGTTATACGCTTGATGAGGTATTGGCAACAGATGGCTTTTTGCCACGAATGATTCACTGTGTTGAGGGAAATTATAAATATGTGTTTAATCGAAAACCTGCAGTGAATTTCGTACGCAAAGAAGATGCCTTATGCTCAGAGGAAGTGTTGTTTGCGGAGGATGAAGCGCAAAATCTGATTTTAGTAATGTATTTAATTGATCTGGTTGAGCGTTGGATTGATGATGAGAAAATTTGTCAGAATAAAAAACTTAACCTTGATTTGGTTTAATGTGTCAAAATGACGCAATTACAGCCTGTTAAACAGGAGTTGTCGTAGAGTAAAATGTAAGAAGAATAAGTAAAAAATTAAGGATTTAGTTGAAATGATTATAAATCAAAATGCAAATAAAAATGAACAATCTGGCAAAGAGAGAAACAGGCCTGTTGAAACTCAAGCGTCACAATCTTTTTTATTAGGTCATGGGAAAGTAGATGAAAGTAAAACCTTTATTTTACCTGACAATGTTTATATTGTGTTTTACTCTCCATTAAGCTTTGGTATCTCAGGTTCATACAAGCATTTGATATCTAACGAAATTAGGGATTATGGGGATAAAAAATTCATATTTGAAGAATTTAGGAACTCTTTAAATTCAAAATTAGTTTTAGGTGGAAAAATAGGTGATCAACTAATTACCACTCCTTATCTAGAGGGTAATAAAAGTATAAATCTTATTACTTTAAGTAAACCAAACAGTAAAATTAATGATCATATTTTATACGATCTTACCATTAATGAGGTACACGATGATTATAATCAACAATACAATACGTTAATAAAAAACTTCAGTAAGTCAGGGAAAGTGCAGTATACATTTAGAGATAGTCATGAAGATGAGAAGTCCTCTAAATATTTGTCGACATTATGCCTAGAAGCGCCTAAGAACAAAGTAACCGTTTATCATTGGTTAGCCTGTCGAGCCATTCTGGATACGAAGGCAGAGCTTATTAGTTATTCACCTTTGTCTGTTACAAAATATTTAGAAAATAAACAAGAGCTTGTTGCAAAATATCAAGAAAATGATAAAAAGCTTGTTGCAAAATATCTAGGTAAACAAAAGTTTTTTGCAAAATATCTAGAAAATAGAGATAAGCTTTTTGCAAAATATCTAAAAAATCAACAACCGCCTGTTATAGAATATCTAGAACGTCAATACAAGTTTGTTACAGAACAGCTAAAATGTAATCAAACTCCAGATCAACTAAAACGTAAACGAACCCCAGATCAACCAAAAGTTATGGAGAACTATACTCAAAATAATTCCTCTAATAAAATGCCAAGGATGCGTTAGAAAATTATTGATAACTTGCAAAGCTTATAGTCGGTGGTTATAAGTATAAAAATGGTTATATTGCAGTTTAAATATTTTTGTCTATGCTTTATTTATGGAGATATCGTGCAGTAGAGTGGATCATGCAGGATAAGAAGATCTTAGTGATAGACGACAATGTAAAGCTTAATAAGCTCATTAGCAATTTTTTAGCTGATAATGGTTTTACTGTTCGCTCAGCACATGATGGTGAAGAAGGGATTTTTTTTGCTAAGAGCTTTGCCCCTGATTTGATTATCTTAGATGTTGAAATGCCTGATTTGTCAGGCTATGAAGTTTGTCAGTTGTTGCGAGCAGACTATCAAGGCGTGATTTTATTCTTAACGTGTCATACTGATCCTGATGATGAGTTAAAGGGCTTGAGATTAGGCGCTGATGACTATCTTAAAAAACCGGTATCACCCGAGGCTTTATTGTTGCGTGTTAACAAGATATTAACATCGCGGACTGCTAATGATGTCATTCCTGATGTGTTAAGCTATGGGACATTAGCGGTTGATGTGAAAAACTATGAAGTGCGCTATAAAGATAAGCCAGTTGAGTTAACGAGCAAAGAGTTTGAATTAATGAAAATTTTTGCGCTTAATCCTGATAGGTTGTTAAAGCGAGAGTATCTTTATTTGATGATTAAAGGTGTTGGGTATGATGGTGTTGATCGGTTTATTGATGTGATGGTGTCAAAGTTACGCCAGCATTTGGAGGATGACGCCAAAAATCCGACCAAAATTAAAACAATTTGGGGTAAAGGGTATATTTTTTGTCAAGGTGCTTGGGAATGAGTATGCTTAAATTTATTGCGCGTCAGTTATTAATCTATCTGTCTGTGCTAGTGATATTGACCATTTTTGTTGTTTCATCGAGTACTTATATTGGTTTTAAAGTCAACCAGCAAAATGCAGAGCTAAATGCTGCTGGTGTTTTCAGAGCTTTGGAAGCTCGGTTTCAGAACGAGCCAGAAAGTAAGTGGCCTTTGATTATTGATAAACTAAAAAGCCTGCATACAAGACCATTACATTTACTTCATTTTGATCAGTTACCAGAAGATATACGTTCACAAAAAGAAGCGTTATACGCCGGTGAGATGCTTTTTGATTATAATAATCATGACTACACAAGTAACTTTGATATGTTTAAGCCAAGCATGATTTATCAACGGGTTTTAAAGAGTGATTTGTTTTTTGCAATGCAAAAACGTGCGCCTGAAATCATAGAGTATCAGAAGAATAATGCGTGGATTCATCAATTGGCTTATAGTAAATTTAAAAACACACCAGAGTCTCAGTGGAGTTCAGTGATTCAATATATAGAGAATGTCTATCAAGTTGGTGTTGAGGTGAAAAATCTATCAACTTATACACAACAAGAGCAGCAAGACATTAAAAAGTGGGGTTATTTCCCGACACAACCCTTTCATGGTGTTGAAGGGTATATTCAATTCTTATCACCAAATCCGAATAAAGTCATTATTATTGGCCCTTATCGAGATAATTGGGTTAAGCTGCACCCACACATTTATGCGTTAATCATTGATGCTATTTTATTGGTGTTTTTGACACTTATTATTTCCTACCCACTTTATCGGGATTTGATTAAATTAAAGTCTTTAGCACAGAATTATGGCAATAATGCATTTGATAAGGACATCCAACTATCGACTAAATCGGTATTATGGTCGGTTTATCAGACGCTTAAGGATATGGGAAACAGCATTCAATCGCTGATAAAACGACAAACGACTTTTGCTAATATGGTCGCACATGAGATTAAAACGCCATTAGCGCAAGTCCATTTCACCTTACGGTTGTTAGAAAGCGCTAAAACAAACGAAGCGCGCGCAAAGCATATCTTATCAATCAAAGAAGATATTATACAAATAGATCATTTGATTAATCAGCAGCTAGATTATTCAAAATATAGTTATGTAAAATTACCATTGAATTTAGATAAAGTATCACTCCCTTCAATGGTTGAAAAAATCGTTACAATTCATCGTACTACTTATGCAGATAAAGCATGGCACTTTACTTGTGATCATCCGAATATAATGGTTTTGTTAGATAAATTTGCAATACAAAAAGTATTAAATAATCTACTGATTAATGCCTATAAATATGGCGGTGATATAATCAATGTATCGATTAGCATTTTTGATAACGATGCGGTGATTAAAATTACAGATAATGGTGAGGGATTTTTGTTTGATCTTGAGGATGTCTTAAATCAGCCATTTAATTCACAATCAAAACAAAGTAGCGGACTTGGGTTAGCAATTGTCTGGCGTATTGTTGAAGCGCATCATGGGCGTATAACACTTGATAATACGTCTGGCGCGGTGACATTTGAAATCAAATTGCCAATAGTATAATACTCCCCATATTTTAGACCATAGTTAGAGACACAAAAAAAGGTCTCAAAAAATGCTAATGTGCTTGGCGTTATGCGTTTAAATCTTGATTGTGATTATGATCGTTTGCAAGGCTGTAGTTTTGATAAAGGTTTTTACTCGGCGGTGAATCTTGCAGAGGCTAAAAAGCTTATTGATAAGGTTGTTATGCCCAAAAAAGGCAAGTTAAACCAGTTAGAAAAGATTCAAGAAAGCGACTCTGAATTTGTCAAAACCAGACATCAGCATTCAGCCGTTGAGTCAGCAATCAACTTTTTGGAGCAACATGGACTTGATCGCTGCCCAGATAAGGGCAAAGAAGGTTTTGATTGTTATGTGGCTTTGGCTGTTTTATCTTGCAATGTTCAACGCATTGGTGAAATTGTGCAGAAAAAACGACGCAAACAAGAAGCTAGAAAAAAACGAAAGTTGAGTAAAGCTGCTTAACACATAAATCATTTAACTTAGGGACAAAAAATCACGCAAGCAAGATCTTGGGGATCAAGTATAAATTGAGTTCACTGCCGCATAGGCAGCTTAGAAATAAAGTGGGGGTAAAAATGGAAATAATTGAATTGTTCACAGTTGTGCAAAAATGGGTTGTGAATATTTATACCGCCCATAAACCATTTTACAGCATTTTTGTCATTGAATTTTGCGCCCTTTTGGGTGATGCAATTTTGCCAATAGTCCCAGCTATTGCCTGCAGTTCCATCACCCAAAAACATCAAAAACTTCTTCGACATCTAACACCGCAAAATGATTTACGAGCGGTATAACACTTCTAGTGTTTAAGCGTTTTCATCGGTAGCACAAAACCATAAGCAATTGGTTTGAATTTGCTGATAAATAAATTAGCCGATTTGGCATTAATGGTTTTATCTTTTGGGTTATCGATGCTTTCAGCGATTTCTTTTTCAAGTTTTTTTACCTTCATCATGATGTCACCTATAAAGTTGATTGAGTCATTGTTTAAAGTAGGTCAAAATTTATTCTTTTGCCATTAATTTAAGAAGAATGTAGTAAAAATAGTATGAGCTGATGCACAATGCGTATAAATAGTGCTGTCAATCTTCTAGTCAAATGTAATACACTAACGCCTAGGAGTAATGATTAACCTTGTGGTTATCACCAAGCATATGAAGAAGATTAAAGTCATGTTTGTCTGTATGGGCAATATTTGTCGCTCACCAACGGCGCATGGTGTTTTCCGTCAATTGGTTGCTGAAGGGCATTTACAGTCACATTTTGAGATTGAGTCATCTGGCACACACTCTAATCAGTGGCACAAAGGTGACGCCTCTGACCCAAGAACTGTAGCAACAGCGTTGAAATATGGTTGTGATATTCGTGACCTACGTTCAAGGCAGTTAGTGGCAGAAGATTTTAAGCACTATGATTATCTGATTGCCATGGATGATAAAAACCTTAAAGATATGCAGATGATTGCGCCAAATAGCAACATGCAAAAGGTGACAAAATTACTGCAATATGCGCCTACTTTGGCAATAAATAATGTGCCTGATCCATACTATAATGATGGATTTGACCAAGTGTATTTGATGATTGACACAGCATGCAGAAATTTACTAGAAGTGTTAAAAGATGAATTAAAGGTAAAGTAGGGGCATATTGCATATGCCCTTATTATTAGGCATCAATTATGTAGCAATAGATAGAAGATATTTTTATGAGTGATAAAAGAATCAAAAAAGTAAAAGATGTAAAAGGTGTAAAAGACGTGAAAGAGACACCTGAACTAAGACAATCACAGATAGTGGAAGCTAAGCCAAATGATACACCATCAATAAAGCCGATGAATTATCGTCAAGCAACATATGTAATGGGGGCTGCGTTAGTTGAACAGCTTCCTGCCGACTATGGCATTGAAGTGGCGTTTGCGGGGCGTTCTAATGCGGGTAAATCCAGTGCCTTAAATGCATTAACCGAGCAGACCAAGTTAGCACGTGTCAGTAAAACACCTGGGCGGACGCAACTGATCAATTTATTTGAGCTGGAAGAACATAAGCGTTTGGTTGATTTACCTGGCTACGGCTATGCCAAAGTGTCAGAAAAGATCAAAGCCAGTTGGCAGAAAACACTAGAAATGTATCTAACAACTAGAAGGTGTTTAAAAGGGATTGTGTTATTGGTTGATTCTCGTCATCCCATTAAAAGCTTTGATTGTATGATGATTGAAGCCGCAGTGCAGAATGAGTTAAATTTGCATGTTTTACTAACCAAGGCGGATAAGCTCAATAATTCAGAAAGAGCCAAAGCGGAGCGCTTATTGAGAGACTATTTAAAGCAAGTGCGCGCACCTGATAATATTAGTTTTCAATTGTTTTCAGCGCAAAGCAAAATGGGATTGGATAAGTTAAAACATAAGCTCGATCAATGGTATAATCTGACATTTGTTGATTTGGAAAGTATCTAGCGGCTAAATCTTAAGAGGGGGAAAGGTGTGCAAAGGCATGAAGATCAATGTGTATTACGCTTAGAAAATATCCATAAAAGTTTTCCAGGGACTAAAGCATTAGATGGTGTCAGCCTAACAGCATATCGTGGCAAAGTAATGGGGCTTTTGGGTGAGAATGGTGCTGGTAAATCAACGTTAATGAAAGTGTTAAATGGTATTTACCAAAAAGATGAAGGTGATATTTATTGTTTTGGTGAAAAGGTTGAATTTGATGGTATTGCCAAAGCGCAAGCATCAGGCATTGCTATGGTACATCAAGAGCCGCATATATTGCCAGATCTGACGATTGCTGAGAATGTTCTCTTGGGTCGCGAGATTATGCGCAATCGCTTATGTATCGATTGGAAGGCAACTTATCAAAAAGTTGATCAAATACTCGCTAGGTTGCACATGCAACAAAAGGCAGCAAGTTTGGCAAATAATTTAAGTATTGGTGATCAAAAGCTTCTGGAGCTTGCTAAAGCTTTATCATTAGATGCGCAAATCATTGTCATGGATGAACCTACAGACGCCTTAACCGAGAAAGAAGTCAGACGCTTGTTTGAAATCATTAAAAAGCTTTGTGAACAAGGCAAATGCATTATTTATATCTCGCATCGCATGGAAGAAATTTTTGAAATTTGTGATGATATTACGATTATGCGTGATGGTCAGTTTATTATTGAAAGTAAAACAGATGTATTAACGCATGAACAAATCATTGAGAAAATGGTTGGTCGTAAGATGACGGCATTCTCATCAGCAGAGCACACTCAGATCTCAGAGCAGCCGATGCAGCAATTATTTAAAGCAGAAAATATTAGTAATGACAAAATCAAGCCAGCAAGTCTCGTTATTCATCAAGGTGAAGTGCTTGGTGTGTATGGGCTAATTGGTGCTGGACGAACGGAGCTTGCGCGCAGTATTTATGGTTGTTATCCGATTAAAGAGGGACAAATGACATTGGCAGGTGAGGTGATTCGTGTAAACAATCCAACGCAAGCTTTGGCTTATGGAATTGTTTATATCTCAGAAGATCGTAAAGTCGATGGACTTGTCTTGGGTGCTAGTGTTAAAGAGAATATGACGCTAGCATCACTTAAAAAACTTTCAAATGCATTGGGGCATATTGATCGATCACAAGAAAAAGAAATAGTCTCTAAGTATATAGATCAACTTAAGATTAAAACACCTAATCAACAGCAGCTAGTCAGTAATCTAAGCGGTGGTAATCAACAGAAAATTGCGATTGCTAAGGGCTTATTATGTCAACCTAAGCTGTTAATTTTAGATGAGCCAACGCGCGGAATTGATGTGGCTGCAAAACGCGAGATATATCGCTTGATTCATACACTTAAAGCACAGGGTTTGGCGATTTTATTTATTTCCTCAGAAATGCCTGAGGTGATTGGCTTGAGTGATCGCATGTTGGTGATGCGTGAGGGTGAGATAAAGGGCGAGCTGATGTCCGACGATATCTCGCAAGAAGCGGTAATGAAATTGGCAATTGCTTAAATGATTTAAGGGGAGAGTAATGCTAAAAAATAGCGTGATGAATAAAGTTAATAAACAATTTTTAATTGAGCATAAAGCAGCATTGGCGCTTGTTGTTATGATTGTCGTGATGTCATGTTTGAATCAGTACTTTTTGACGTGGAATAATATCTTAGTGATTTTGCAACAAACATCTGTTAATGCCGTGATTGCAGTGGGTATGACTTTTGTTATTTTAACCAAAGGCATTGATCTGTCCGTTGGATCTGTATTAGCACTTTGTGGTGTGATTTGTGCGTTTTTATTGCAGTGGATGGTGCCGATTTATTTGGTGGTTCCGTTGACGATTTTAGCCGGTGTTATCTTTGGTGGTGTCAGTGGTGCGATTGTAACCAAAGGTGCGGTGCAACCATTTATTGCGACATTGATTACCATGACCTTGTTTCGTGGATTAACGATGGTGTTGAGTGATGGTTATCCGGTGGCAACAAGCTCTGACGCTTTTGCTTTTATTGGTACCGGTAGTTTGTTGGGCATTCCTTTTCCTGTGTACATTATGGCAGTGGTTTTTACGGTGTCTTTTTATGTATTGAAATATACGCGTTTTGGGCGATATGTCTATGCCACAGGTGGCAATGAAGAGGCAACAAAGCTTGCCGGTATTCGTGTTAATCGTATTAAATTTGCTGTTTATGCTATTTCAGGCGCTCTATCAGCAATCGCGGCAATGATTATTACCTCGCGTCTATCATCAGCACAACCTACAGCAGGTACAGGTTACGAGCTTGATGCAATTGCTGCAGTAGTTTTAGGCGGGACGAGCCTTTTTGGTGGTAAAGGTAAAATTATGGGCACATTGATGGGTGCGCTTATTATCGGTTTATTAAGTAACGCGCTTAACTTAATGGACGTTTCCTCGTATTATCAGATGATCGTCAAGGCGTTGGTCATATTGATTGCGGTATTATTTGATTTTAAAGTGAAAACATAGTGTAACTAACCTCATGGAGAAGAAATGAAAATGAAAATGCGTATTTTTAAAGTAATTACAGCGATTGTTGGTGTTGTCGCAATGCTGGTAGTGGCAGGCTGTGGTAGCCCAAATGATAATGATAAAACGGTTGGATTTGTGGTATCAACTTTAGATAATCCGTTTTTCGTTAGCATGAAAAACGGGGCTGAAGAAACCGCCAAAGCAGAAGGGTATAAAGTTGTTACGCTTGACTCACGTAATGATCCGGCAAGAGAATTATCTAATGTTCAAGACTTGATCACAAAAAACATTAAAGTGATTATTATCAATCCAACCGATTCACAAGCCGTTTCTAATGCGGTGAAATATGCCAATAAACATGGTGTTGAAATCATTACTTTGGATCGCACAGCTGATTCAGGCAAGGTATTATCACATATTGAATCAAATAATGTGGCGGGTGGTAAAATGGCAGCGCAATATATGATTGATCGCTTGAATAACAACGGCAAAATTATTGAGCTTCAAGGGATCCCGGGTGCTTCAGCGTCTAAAGAGCGTGGTCAAGGTTTTGATACTAAAATGGCAACATCAGATATCAAAATTGTAGCTAAACAGCCAGCGAATTTTGATCGCACACAAGGCTTGAATGTCACGCAAAACTTATTGCAATCTAACCCTGATATTAATGGTGTTTTCGCGCAAAATGATGAAATGGCATTAGGAGCAATGCGTGCGATTGAAGATGCAGGCAAAAAGCATATTATCCTTATCGGCTTTGATGGCACAAAAGAGGGTATCAACGCCGTTAAGGCTGGTAAAATGGCAGCAACTATTGCTCAACAACCGTATTTAATGGGTGAGCTTGGGATAGAAGCGGCGATTAAATTCTTGCGTGGCGAAAAAGTCAATCCACATATTGTCGTTCCATTGAGACTAGTCACTCAATCTAATGCTTAATCTGCTAGGCATTTAGAGTAAATATTGGTATTCTTATGCCAGTTTTTAGGAATGGAATAAATAAATTAAAGGTAAAACAATGAATGCAAAAATTAGTAATGTTGTTGCAAGACAAATTTTAGACTCACGTGGTAATCCAACCATTGAAGCCGATGTTATTTTAGAATCAGGTGCTTTTGGTCGCGCGGCTGCACCTTCAGGTGCGTCAACGGGTACGAGAGAAGCCCTAGAATTACGCGATGGTGATAAGAAGAACTATCTTGGTAAAAGCGTGCAAAAAGCAGTGAATAATGTCAATAAATCGATTAAAAAAGCGGTTGTTGGCTTAGATGCTTTAGATCAACGTTTGATTGATCAGACGATGATTGATCTTGATGGTACCGAGAATAAAGAAAAGTTGGGTGCTAATGCGATTCTAGCAGTATCTTTAGCATCTGCAAAAGCGGCAGCTTCTCACCTTAGAAAGCCTTTTTATCGTTATTTGATGAACTCTAAAGAGTATATTATGCCGGTGCCGATGATGAATGTCATCAACGGTGGTGAGCATGCTGATAATAATGTTGATATGCAAGAATTTATGATTATGCCGGTGGGCTTTGATAAATTCTCAGATGCACTTCGTTGTGGTGCTGAAATTTTTCACACATTGAAAAAGGTACTAGCAAATGCTGGTTTTAGCGTTGCCGGTGTAGGGGACGAGGGAGGATACGCTCCTAATTTGCCATCAAATGCTGTGGCGATTGAAATGATTTTAAAAGCAATTGAAGAGGCGGGTTACAAAGCCGGTGAAGAGGTTTATATCGCACTAGATCTAGCCAGTAGTGAATTTTACAAAGAGGGTAAATATGTATTGGCATCTGAGAATAAATCACTAAGCTCAGCAGAGTTTGTTGATTATCTAGAAGATTGGGTTAATCGCTATCCGATTATTTCTATTGAAGATGGCATGGCTGAGAATGACTGGGATGGTTGGAAGTTGTTAACTGAGCGTTTAGGCAAAAAAGTACAATTGGTTGGCGATGATTTATTTGTGACTAACAGCAAAATATTGCGTGAAGGAATTGACAAGGGCGTTGCTAATTCGATCTTAGTTAAACTCAATCAAATCGGTACATTAAGTGAGACATTTGAAGCCATGGCAATGGCAGCAGAGGCTGGATACACTTGTGTTATTTCGCATCGCTCAGGTGAGACATCTGATACAACGATTGCTGATTTAGCCGTAGCAACGGGTGCAGGACAAATCAAAACAGGTTCACTATGCCGCTCAGATCGTGTTTCTAAATACAATCAGTTATTACGTATTGAGGAAGATTTGGCAGATAACGCAATTTATCCGGGACTTAAGACATTTAATTTTAGTGACGATGTTGATACTGATGAAACAGCTCGTGAGCAAAGTGCCCAAGCAGATGTGGTTACAGAAACTGAGGCTGCACAAACAAATACAGTTGTTGAAGAGACGATAGTCATTGTTGAAGATCAAAAAACTCATACCACTGAGCTCAAGGAACACATCGTTGAAAAAACGGAAGTTTTAGTAGATGATGCACAGGTTAAAGAGGACAAAGAAATTAAAAAAACTGAGTCGATTGATAGTGGTACGGAAGCAGAAGCCGAGCCAAAAGCATAAGCAAATATCAAAAACCTAAAAAAAATAAAAGTATAATGATCTCACGCTATACCCTGTTTATTACCGTACTATTTATTGGCATTATTGCCTTGCAATACGATTTTTGGTGGAGCAAAACAGGTTTTTTTGCCACGCATGAGCTGGAGGAACAGGTAAGTGTCAAGCAGCAAAAAAATAATGAACTACTAGCGCGTAATATGCATTGGTATGCAGAGATTGTTTCTTTGCGTCAAAATGACTCAGTACTTGAAGGCATGGCACGCGCTAATCTTGGTTTTATAAAAAATGGTGAGATTTTCTATCAAATCGTCACACCGCAGGATAAAAGAGTTTCATTGCAGGAAGATAATTAATGAAAAGAATTCTGGTGATTCCGGCAAGCGGGGTTGGTAGCCGCATGAATCAAGATATTCCTAAACAATATATCAAATTGGATAATGGATTGACGATTCTTGATACGACAATTTTACGCCTATTAAGTGAGCCTTTTTTTGATTTGGTTGTGGTGGCACTTAATTCAAAAGACCGTTACTGGAAAAACTCAATTCATATCAGTAATGCACGTATTAAGATATGCGCTGGTGGCAAAGAACGCAGTGATAGTGTGCGTAATACTTTGATGGCATTAAAAAATGTAGCCAGTGATAACGATTGGGTTTTTGTGCATGATGCAGCAAGGCCTTGTGTGCGTTTAGATGATGTTAGAAGGCTTTATGCAGCTATTCGTGTCGAAAATGCCATAGGTGGCATTTTAGCAACGGCAGCCTGTGATACCGTTAAAGCAATAGATGAGGCGTTTAATATCGTAAAAACGCTCGATAGAACAAAGATTTATCTTGCGCAAACGCCGCAGGTGTTTTGTTATCGCACTTTATTGATGGGATATTATTTTTGCTTGCACAATAATATCGCTGTAACTGATGAAGCATCAGCCGTTGAAGCGCTTGATCATCAGCCTATTGTTATTGATGGCGATAAGCGTAATATTAAAGTCACGACATCAGAAGATCTGGTGCTTGCCAATTATTTTTTGTCGACACTGAGTTGAGTTGAATTATTTTCAATATGCATAGCTCTCTGAGGGAAAGGAATTTCAATATGATGCTCATCAAAACAAAGTTTTGTTTGCTCGGTTAACGCCCACTTTGTTTCTAGAAAATCAGCGCGCTTTGTCCAATAGCGAACCAGCAGATTCACGCTACTATCAGCCAATTCATCAACGCGTATAATAGGTGCCTTGCCTTCTTCTTTAATAATGTTCTCATTATTGTTTACAAGCGTCTGTAGTAATGACTTTGCTTGTTGTAGATCGCTGTTGTAACCAATGCCAATAATAAAATCATTGCGTCTGAATTCGTTGTTAGAAAAATTAGTAATAATACGTGAGGTTACTAAGCTATTAGGCACTTTAACTTGACGTCCATCACTGGTACGCAGTGTGCAAAAGACAAAATTGATTTCTTCAACCGTGCCAGAGGTGCCACCCATGTCGACAAACTCCCCAATTTTAAACGGGCGTGTCGAGACAATCATAATCCCTGAAACAATGATATTAGCAGAAGTTCTAAGTGACATACCAATACCAACAATAAGGGCGGTAATCGCGGCAGTCACTGGGGTAGTGGATATGCCCATTTCACTTAGTGCGATTAAAATGACAAAAATAACCAAAAAGATATGTAATATCTGCATTAAAAACATCGTTACTGCTTTATCTAGCTTGGTTTTAAACAGTAACTTTTGTGTGGTTGAACGAATAATTCGGGCAACAATAAGACCAATAATAAGAATGATTAAAGCAAGAACGATGCTTGGTAAGTGTTCTAAGATAAGGGTTATAATCCATTGAAAGTATTGGTTAATATTTTGTGTGTAAAACTCCATTAATTATGTCCTTTATATAAAGATTAATTGATGAAGTTAAAGTTACAGAAATTAGTAAATAGTGCAAGTAGAAATATAAATTAATGGCACTACCTTAAGAATTAGCTTATAAATATAGGCTTGCAACGAACTTAAACCTATCATCCCTGACAAAAATGGATTGCCGCGCATCCATGCTCGCAATGACACCTTCTGACTCGTCATCCTGAGCTAGGATGGCGTGAGGATCCAATGCGAAGCTGCCATGGATGGTTAGTGACCCTACTAAAGGTAGTGCCATTAAAATATAAATAAGTATAAAAGTAAATAGATGCTTAGTTAACTACTTCATTGATTTGATGGTCACTGGTGATATCTTTTTTATCATGAATGTATTTATTCAAAATGGGGCGTGATAGCCACATGATTGCGGCAATAATCAAGGTAACAATACCGATTTGCGCAAATACACCAGTGTATACATGAAGACTTTCTAGTGTGTTTAAGGTCACGCCAGTCGGTGGCGAGGTCATGTTGCCTACAAAGGCACTTAGAGGACCAGCAAGCATGGATGTTAAGAACCAAATCCCCATAACAAAACCAGACATAGCGCGTGGGCAAAGCTCAGCAACCATCGCAACCCCTAAACCTGAGACTAGTAACTCTCCTGTAGATTGTAAACTGTAGCTCAAGACCATCCACCAAGGTGAAGCAAGACCGGTTTCAGCTGCGGTAAAGCGTGGCAAGTAAAGCACTAAAAAGGCAAGCCCACACAAAGTCATACCAAAGCAAAACTTAGTGACATGTGTGCCTGGCAGTTTTCGATAGATCACGGCCAAAATAGGTGAGGCAATAATGATTACTAGTGGATTTAGCACTTGGTAGGAAGCCGCAGGAATGACCCAGCCAAGGACATTGTTATCTATATTATGCACAGCAAAGAAGGTCAATGAGGTTGGCATTTGAAAATAAAGGACAAAGAAGACAATTCCTTCAAGAATTAATAAAAATGCAATGAGCATACGAATGCGATCAGAGCCTTTTAAGCTCAATGCCGTTTTTAAGAAATATAAAAAACCACCGGCAACCACAATGTAAACGATTGTATAGCAGACTGTTGTATGAGGAAGTAGTTTGCCAAATATAATAACAGCAACAATTGAGGCAACAATAATGGTGATCAAACGACCAAACATCATTGGCTTTGCGCCTGCTTCGGTTGAGATAGAGCCTAAAACTTTATAAAAGACAAAGTAGTTTAAAAGACCGAGCAATAAGCCAAAAGCACTGATCCAAAAGGCGGCTTGCCAACCATAGGCTTGTGCAGCAACCGGGGCAATTAGCATAGAAACGAAAGAGCCTAAATTAATCGCCATATAATATAAAGTCATCGCGCCATCTAAGGCTGGATCGCCTTTTTCATATAGCTTTGAGATAAGTGAAGATGGATTTGCTTTGAATAGTGCATTACCGACGATAATCCCACCAAGCGCATAAAAAATAGTGCCTTTAGTCGACATTGCTAATGCTAAATATGAAATAAATAAAACAATCGCACCAAGAGCAACTGTGCGTTTTGCGCCTAAGTATTTATCACCAACGTAACCACCCACCCAAACAAAGCCATAAACAAAAGCGGAGAAAGAACCAAAAGTATAAATACTTAACTCTTGGCTAAAGCCTAAGTGACTGACAAAGTAAAGTGCTAAAATGGCTTGGGTTGCGTAATAACCAAAACGTTCCCATAATTCAATTCCCCAGATCACCCAAAATGGTTTAGGCAGACCTCTAGAGGCAATAACCTCATTTGACATGTAGTTTCTCCCGTATTTTTAATAACATTTAGAGTCAGAAGTTATATAAAAACGCTAATAATATTGCCATGCATAACAATTAATCATGATGCATAGTAACTCTCTAGGTTATATATGTTTTGACCTCTTCCGCTCTGGAGTTATTTATAAATCCTTTTATCATTAAAATCAACCGAAAATAAGTAAATGACTGTAAATTTACTTCAGTTTGTGATTGATTGATGGCTTTGATACATTTTGTATGGTAACTCTTAGTGTTGCTGTTGTGTTTTTATGTAATTGTATTACTGGAATGGCTATGCTTAAATGACGATGTTGATGATAATTAAAACTAAAACTACAACTAAAACTAAAACTAAAATAAGGAAGTTCAATGGATAAACAATCAAAATTAATACTAAGAAGTGTATTGCTCAGTAGCTTTATGATGACAGCTGCATTTGCTGGTGCCAAAGCATCTAATGAGGTATGTAAAGAGGGTGTGTGCGCATTGCATTTGAAGAATATGTACTTGTCTTATCAGATGCAAGCAGATAAAAATATCAAGTTTACATTAAGTGCCAAGACAACAGGTTGGGTTGCAGTAGGGTTTGGTGCTAATAATACAATGACAGGTGCTGTGATGGTATTGGGATATGTTGATGCTGATGGCAAAGTACAGCTATCACAGGAGTATGGGGTAAAAGGACGTCCACCACACAAGAGTGTTGTATCTTTAGGTGGAGTACCAGAGGTTAAATTAGTTTCAGGTAAAGTAGAGAAAGGGCAGACAACCATTAGCTTCACGTTGCCAATGACGCCATCATCGGCTAAATATAATTATACGTTTACTCAAGGTGAAGATATCCCCATCATTTTGGCTTATGGTAAGAATGGTGTAAAGAATTTCACTAGTTACCATCAGTATCGCACTAGTGCAGAGATAAAGTTGCCAAAATAAGTTAATTCGCCCAAGTATCTCTAAGATTAACAATTTGATTAAAGACGATATTGTTAGCACTATGCTCAACTTTATCCGCACAAAAATAACCTAAGCGATTAAATTGAAAACGTGTTTCAGCTTCAGTTTGTGCTAATGAAGCTTCAAGCTTGGCATCGTTAATAATGACTAAAGAGTGTGGATTTAAGCCTTGCTCTAAATTGTCTAAGGCGGCGGGATTTTCACAGTTGAATAGGCGGTCATATTGTCTGATTTTGGCATTGATGCAATTATTAGCATCCACCCAATGGAGCATCCCTTGTGGTTTGATACCGTCGTTTGGTTTTTTGCCACCTAGCGTTTCTGGTAAATAGCGACATTTTAACTTAGTGATGTGACCTGAGTCATCTTTTTCAAGATCATAGCATTCGATCACATATGCATTTAATAAGCGCGCTCGTCCATTTAAAGAGAGTTTTTTATGCCCCTTTGTTAGTTGTTCCATGAAGTCATCTTGTTCAATATAAATATGCTTTGAAATAGTAATATCTCTGCGTCCAAAATCCGGGTTCTGTGGGTGATTTGGTACATTAAGTACTTCGTTGTTTAGGTCATCGATCTCAACTAATAACGGTCTCAACACGGCATTGCGACGCTCAGCCGTTTTGTTTAGATCATTGCGAATGACCTCTTCAAATAAGCTGTAATCAGTAATCGAATCTTGTTTTGAAATACCTACAAGATCAATCAAACGACGAATGGCAGCAGGTGTCACACCGCGACGGCGTAATCCGCGAATGGTAGGCATTCTCGGGTCATCCCAGCCAGAAACAAGCTTATGCTCAACAAGATATTTTAATTTGCGTTTACTGGTGATGGTGTAGTTTAAATTCAAGCGTGAGAACTCAATTTGCTGTGGTTTATTCTCAAATCCACACTTTTCAACAACCCAGTCGTACAGTGGACGGTGATCTTGAAACTCAAGGGTACACAGTGAGTGAGTGATTTTCTCAATAGCATCAGAGGCAGCATGTGCGAAATCATACATAGGATAAATACACCAAAGCTCGCCAGTATGTGGGTGGGTTACTTTCTTAATGCGATAAAGTGCAGGGTCGCGCATATTTATATTGCCGGCACTCATGTCAATTTTAGCACGTAATGTACAAGTGCCTTCATCAAAGAGACCTTGACGCATTTGTTCAAACTTTTGTAAATTTTCTTCAACACTACGTTGGCGATATGGACTATCTTTACCCGTTTCAGTTAGGGTACCGCGGTGAGCACGCACTTCATCTGCCGTTAAATCACAAACATAAGCATTACCATCTTTAATAAGCCTAACCGCCAGAGCATAGAGTGTTTCAAAATAACCAGAGGCATAGAAAAGATAATCTCCCCAATCAAAGCCAAGCCATTTGACATCTTCTTTGATTGCCGCAACAAATTCTGCTTCTTCATTAGCGGGGTTAGTATCATCAAATCGTAAATGGCAAGGTCCTTTTTGGTAATCTTGTGCCAAACCAAAGTTAAGACAAATCGATTTGGCATGGCCAATATGTAAGTAGCCATTGGGTTCTGGTGGGAAGCGTGTGATTACCTTGCCATGCGTTTTATTGTCAGCAAGATCTGTATCAATAATATTACGTATAAAATTGGTCTTGTGTGCAGTTTCAGACATTATTTACTCGAGTTTATTTTTAGTTAACCGCGCTATTGTAAAGTGCTTTATCAGTGAGCTCAATAGCAAGCTTAGTAAAGCGAATAAAATTTTGATAAAGTTGGTTAGAGTGGGTTGTTCATTTATCTTTGGCATATTATTATATTTATGTACAAAACAATGGAGAATTTACAAAAATGCTACTTGACCAGTTGAAAAAATGCGGAATTAATGAAACAAAAGAAATGTTTCACAATATTTCTTATGAAGCCTTGTATGATCACGAAACGTCAGCAACTGCTCAAGGGTATGAAAAAGGTGTTGAAACGGCCACTGGTGCTGTTGCTGTAGATACTGGTAAATATACCGGACGTTCACCAAAAGATAAGTTTATCGTTGAAACGGCTGAGGCTAAGAAAAATGTTTGGTGGGCAAAAGATGGCTCAGACAATAAGCCATTGTCTATTGAAAGCTGGCAGCATTTAAAATCATTAGCAACAACACAGCTTAATGATAAGAAACTTTATGTGATGGATGGCTTTTGTGGTGCGAACCCTGAAACACGATTATCTGTGCGCTTGGTGACTGAGGTTGCATGGATGGCACACTTCTTTAAAAATATGTTTATTCGTCCAACGGCAGATGAGCTTAAAAACTTCACCCCAGATTGGACGATTTTAAATGCGTGTAAAACAAAATGTGAAGATTATCAAAAATGGGGTTTAAATTCAGAGACTTTTGTTGCATTTAATATTGCTGAGCGTATGACGTTAATCGGTGGTACATGGTATGGTGGTGAGATCAAAAAAGGTATTTTTTCGATGATGAATTACTTCTTACCATTGCAAGAAATTGGTTCCTTCCATTGTTCTGCAAATGTCGGTAAGGCGGGCGACTCAGCCTTATTCTTTGGGTTATCAGGCACAGGTAAAACAACGCTTTCAGCTGATCCAAAACGTGAGCTTATCGGTGATGATGAGCATGGTTGGGATCATGATGGTATCTTCAACTTAGAAGGAGGGTGCTATGCTAAAACTATTAATCTATCTAAAGAAAATGAGCCAGATATTTATCATGCGATTCGTCGTGATGCATTACTTGAAAATGTGGTTTTAAACGATGATAAAACCATTGATTTTGCATCAAATGCTAAAACTGAAAACACGCGTGTTTCGTATCCAATCTATCATATTGATAATATTGTTAAGCCAGTATCTAAAGCCGGACACCCAACTAAAATCATTTTCTTAACCTGTGATGCTTATGGTGTGCTACCTCCTGTGTCAAAGCTATCGATTGAGCAAGCAATGTATCAGTTCTTATCCGGTTATACAGCAAAAGTTGCGGGTACTGAGCTAGGTGTCAAAGAGCCAACAGCGGTATTCTCGTCATGTTTTGGGCAGCCGTTTTTATTGCTCCACCCAACAAAGTATGCTGAAATTCTAGGTAAGAAAATGCTTGAGCATGGCGCCAGTGCCTATTTGGTTAATACCGGCTGGACCGGTGGTGGTTATGGTAAAGGGCATCGCATTTCAATCAAAGATACACGTGGAATCATTGACGCGGTACTTGATGGTTCGATTGATCATGCGCCATTGCACAAAGATGAAGTATTTGGTTTTGAGATTCCACAAGCTTTGCATGATGTAGACAGTAACATTTTAAATCCACGCAACACGTGGACAGATAAAGCAGCTTATGATGCTCAATATCAACAGCTTGCTGAGATGTTTGTCAATAACTTCAAGAAATTTACCAATAATGACTTAGGCAAAAAGTATGAGCAATACGGCCCAAAGTCTGACGCCTTGGTTTAATTTTGACTTAAATCAGGGAACAAATAGAATAAAACCCCATGGGCGTGAGCCCGTGGGGTTTTATTTAATATCCACTGGATCAACATCGATCGTAATTTTCACTTTCTTACGCGCAAGCTTAATGTCGTTACTCACGGCATTTAATAACTGTTGCAGCTGTTTGCGTGTGCTTGCTGTCAACATCAACATAAAGCGATAATGTCCGGCTTGTTTGATATTAATTGCGGGTAATACATGCGAAATTTGACATTGTAATTTCGTTAGTTCATTAGAGTTTACAAGTGCATGATTTAGTTGCTGTAATGCGTGCGTGCAAGTTTGTGTCTTGCTTGCTTGGGCGTAAATATATGCCTGATAGGAAAAAGGCGGATAGTTGAGAAGCTTACGTGTTTCAAGGCTATGCTCTAAGAACTTCTTATAATCAGCCTGTAGAATCAGTTGCAATATAGGATTATCTGGTTGATAGGTTTGAATATAAACATCCCCAGATTTACTGCCTCGTCCTGTTCTACCTGCGACTTGAATAATCAATTGTGCTGTTTTCTCAACGGCATGAAAATCCTGGCTATAGAAGCCAGCATCGGCATTGATAATGCCGACAAGGCTGACATTTTGAAAGTCATGACCTTTGGCAATCATCTGTGTGCCAACGATAATATCAATATGTTGTGATTTGATGTCATTAAGCACATTTTCAAGGAAGCCTTTTTTCTGCGTTGAGCTGCGATCTAAGCGCGCGATATGAGCAGTTGGGAATAGCAGAGTTAATTCATCTTCTAGTTTTTCAGTACCCTGCCCAATGTCAGATAAATTGTGTGATTGGCAATTAGGGCATTGCAGAATAATCTCACGCGCTTTGCCACAAAAATGGCATGCCAGATGCTGAGGTTTAGTGTGTAAAGTATATGGCTTTTCACATTGATTACAGTTGGCACACCAACCGCAATCTTGGCAGATTAAGCTATGGGCAAAACCGCGACGATTGATAAATAATAGCACTTGTTCATCGTTAGCAATCGTTTGTTTGATTTTATCAATCAAAATGGGGCTTAAGCCTGCTTGTGTTTTACTTTTCTGTAGGTTAATAATATATACTTGATTATTGACTTGATTCAATGCACGATTTTTTAAGGTTAATAAATGATATTTGCCACTTAACGCATGATAGTAACTTTCTAAAGATGGCGTGCCACTGCCTAGGATAATTGGAATATTATATTTTTGCGCTTTGACAATCGCGATATCACGTGCATGATAGGTAGGTATGTTTTGTTGCTTGTAGGAGGCATCATGCTCCTCATCAACGATAATCATGCCAAGATTTGGGGTATCAAATAAAAGACCAGAGCGTGTCGCGATGATAATATTAATCTCAGCATTTTGCACTTTAACAAATAGCTCAAAGCGTGCTTGATCAGTCAGCTGCGAATGAATGGCAGCAATAGGCTCGTTGAAGTTTTGTTCAAAGCGCATCAATGTTTGTGGGGTGAGGTTGATTTCAGGCACTAACATCAATACTTGTTTACCGCTTAGAATCACGGGCTTAATCGCTTCAATATAAATTTCCGTTTTGCCACTTCCAGTGACGCCAAAAAGCAAAAAGGTTTTAAAGTGATGAAGATGCTTAAGAACAGCATCAACAGCGCTTTGTTGTGCAGTGTTAAGTGTGCGTGGTGTTATTGCTGTTGTGGCGTGAGCTTTTGGAAGGAGCCTATGCTTTGATTGTGTGATGATATTTTTGTTGATGAGCGATCTAATCGTTGCCAACGTTATCTCATGACTGATAAAGGTATCATGTGAGACACTGTCATGTTCACGTAATAGTGCCAATGCCTTGTGCTGTTTATGCGCATTCTTAGCAGGTTTAAAATCATTACTATCTGCATTGTTTAGTGTGTAAATGATTTGCTTGGTGCATTCTGGCTGTTCTTTTTGTAAATAGTGTTTTGGTAGTGATAACCTTAAGCTTTGATACAAGGTACATTGATAGTAATTAGCAAGCCACCTAATAAGATCAATAGCTTGTGTTGATAACAGTGGCTTATTATCAAGGGTTTTAATGATCGGTTTAAGCTTCTCCTTGGGCAAACTCACTTTGGGATTGATTTCACTAATCACACCAATCACCTTTCGAGTGCCAAGTGGCACGATGACACGCGTAAAAGGTATTGCTATTGCTGGCAAAGGGTACAGGTAATCAAGCCCCTCCGTAAAGGGACCATGCACTAGAACACGAACAATTGTCATATGTCATAAATCTTATTTTTTAATCATATGATTAGCAAACATAGCAACAAGGGTGATTAAAGCTCCAATGCTTAATACATAAGCAGGTGCTAGTAAGTTACCACTGACTTTAATTGCGCTAATAACAATGGTTGGTGTTAAGCCACCAAAAACAGCAAAGCCTAAGTTGTAAGCAAAGCCAATACCACTGTAACGCACATCTTGTTTGAAAGCATCAATAAGCATTGAGGGGATATTACCCCAACATAACGCACAAACAATCGCACTGACGATGATGGCAATAAAGTAAATATCTTGATTCTGTGTGTAGATGTGATAAATGAAAAAACTGCTAATTATAGTGATAATAGTGGTCAGTAATAGAATCAATTGACGATTGATCTTATCTGCAAAAAATCCAACGATAATGCACAAAATCGACAGAATGATCACCCCTAAGCTATTAATCCAGACAAAGTTTTTTAAGTGTAAGTTTAAGATGGTGCCAAAGTATGCTGGAAGTAATAAGAATAATGTCACAAAGCATAATGCACCAAATGAAACAATAATTGTGGTGTAGACTAAGTTCCAACCATGGGTGTGCAAGACTTTGGTAATTGGCAAAGTGTATTCTTTTTGGATAAAGGGTTGAAAGTCCTCAATATCCATTAACTGTTTACGTAGATAATAAGCAATAAAGCCAAAGATACCTCCTAAAATAAAGGGTATACGCCAAACATGCATAAGCATTTGCTCATGGCTAAAAAACTGCAACAATAGTGCTTCAACGATAAAACCAATGGCAACACCAGAAATTAAAAAGCAAAAAACAAAGCCAGTCATAAAGGCCTTTTTATCAGGTGCTGATTCACTGACATAGGTAATAGCTCCTGGGATTTCTCCTCCAACAGAGAAGCCTTGTGCAATACGGCAAATGACTAATAAAGTCGGGGCTAACATACCAACGCTTTGATAAGTCGGCAAAACACCAATGATAAATGTTGATAATGCCATTACCAAAATTGAAATGGTAAAGGTTTTCTTGCGCCCATATTTATCGCCAAAATGTCCAAAAATAATGCCGCCAAATGGGCGTGCAAAATAACCAACAGCATAAGCGCTAAAAGCAATTAAAAGTGAGTTAATTGCCGAGTGTGTCGGAAAGAAAAGCTGTGATATATAGCCAGCAAGTAGTGCGTAGATGATAAAATCATAAAATTCAAGCATGCCACCTAAGCTTGATAATAATAGAATTTTACGTTGATTTTTGTTAAGCATAGATTATTAAAGATCCATATTGAATGCTAAGGTTGTAATATTCTATCAATGAAAATTTTACGTAGCTAGTTATATTATTTTTATATTAAAAATTCGATAATTTATATGACAATCTGGATTAATGAGAGCCCCTCCAAAATTAGTAGCTTAGATCTGCTAAGGTCAACATCTATTGCAATGGATTGCATGCATCCTGTGGCAAAGACATTGCCATTATGATAGGGGGTTCGATAATCTAGCTTGTTAGAATGCCGATCTACAAGGAGTTAATAAAAAATCCGGAGTTTTCAGTAATTTATGCATTGAATTATTTTGCTATACTTAACCAATTGATAATTTAAGTTGCGAGAATCTAATGATGAAAAGGATCATCCACTTAACTGATACCCATTTAGGCTATGAAAACCTATCCTCAGTTATGCGTGATTTAGTCACACGTATTATCTTTACCAAGGAGAAGGCGAGTGATTATATTATTGTTATCACGGGTGATATCGTTGAAGATGCAACAAAGGATGGTGCTTATGATGAGGCATTAGCGCAAATTAATCGCTTAAAACGCGCCGGATTTCATGTGCTTGTTATTCCGGGCAATCATGACTATGGCACAGGCTCCATTGGTTATAGTGGTTATGTTGCCGCATTCAAACAGGCTTTTTATGGCAGTATTGATGTGCAGTATCCGATTAAAACGATGATTGATAATATTGCTTTTTTGGGACTGGACTCAATGGCAGAGGAGATTCATTGGTATGATCGATTGTTTGCTGAAGGGCAGTTGGGTGAAGCTCAATTACAGCGTTTGGATGGTTACTTAAGTCATGATGTGGATATTAAAAATGCAGAGTATCGTGTGATCTATCTGCATCATCATCCCTTTTCACCACGACCATTCCATCATTTAAAAGATTCAGATGATTTAGGCAAGATATTAAAAGTGCATAAAATTGATATGCTGTTATTTGGGCATAATCACGATGGTTTAGTATGGAGTGGTAAGTGGGGTATTCCTAGAGTGTATGATGGTGGGACATCGACTGGCAAACAAGGTAAGCCTTCACCACATCGCGTGATAGATTTATCAAAACATCCGGCATTTGATTATGATGCAAAATTCTAGTTAATCACAGGTGTGTAATTCCAGTTATTTATGGTCAACGAACAATGTTTTGCGTATAGTATCTGCCATTGATCAGGACCAATAAAAATCAAAAAAACAATATGAAAATTGCAATTATGGGGGCAATGCCCGAAGAAATTACGCCAATTCTTGCTGAATTAGACACTTATGAAACCAAAGAGTATGCTAATAATACCTATTATCTAGGGCACTATTATGGACATGAGCTAATTATCGCCTATAGCAAAATCGGTAAGGTGTTTTCAACATTGACCGCAACCGTGATGATAGAGCATTTTGCTGCAGAAGTTTTGCTCTTTTCTGGCGTTGCTGGTGGCGGCTCGGCGGATGTGCAAGTGGGGGATATTGTCGTTGCTACACAAACGGTACAACATGATATTGATATCACTGCATTTGGTCGTCAAAAGGGCGAAATTCCGGGTAGCAAAGTATTTATCGAAACCTGCCCGAGTTTAACATCAAAGCTAAAAGAAGCGGCAAATACGCATGGCATTGCTTTAAAAGAAGGTGTTATTGCGACGGGGGATCAGTTTATTCATAGCAAAGAAACTAAAGAGATGATTGTGAAGCACTTCAATGCACAAGCCATTGAAATGGAGGGCGCGAGTGTTAATCTAGTGTGTCATGAATTTAATGTGCCTTGCGTGATATTGCGTGCTATCTCAGATACAGCCGATGGTCAGGCAGTGGAAGACTTCCCGCAATTTGTTGAAGAAGCAGCCAAGCAATCAGCAACACTTATTTTATCGTTGGTAAGATTATTATAAGACAAATGTATAAAGTGAGAATAATCAGATTTTAGGGCGTATTCAATACCCCCCTACGGTAAATACATTCATCGTAAATCATTTTGCAGCATTTGATTGTATTCTGGTTTGTGATGAGCATTCAATTAAATAAAAGAATAAAAGAATAAAAGAATAAAAGAATAAAAGGAAAAAACAATGCGTCCAAGTCAACGTCAAACGAATGAAATGAGAAAATTAACGGTAATTCATCAATTTACCAAACATGCGGAAGGCTCAGTGTTAGTATCTTTTGGAGATACCAAAGTATTATGTAATGCCTCGGTATTGAAAGAAGTCCCTAAGTTTTTAAAAGATGCTAATCAAGGTTGGTTAACGGCTGAATATGGTATGCTGCCACGTTCAACGCACTCAAGAATGGATAGAGAGGCGGCAAGAGGTAAACAATCAGGTCGAACGCAAGAAATCCAGCGTTTAATCGGTCGTGCTTTGCGTGCTGCAGTGAACTTAAATGAGTTTCCAAGAATTACAATAAAAGTAGATTGTGATGTCTTGCAAGCCGATGGAGGCACAAGAACGGCTGCGATTACTGGAGCGAGCCTTGCGATTGAAGATGCGGTGAAATATATGCAAGCAAATGGTTTAGTCAAAGAAGATGCCAAGCCGATTCAAGCACATGTTGCGGCTATCTCAGTTGGTGTTTATAAAGAAACACCAGTACTTGATTTAGATTATGCTGAGGATTCAGATGCTGATACGGATATGAATATTGTGATGACACATGATGGTGGCATTATTGAGATTCAGGGAACAGCTGAAGGCAAACCTTTCTCAGAAGATGATTTTGCACAAATGCTTGCTTTGGGTAAAAAAGGGATTAATGAAATTTTCAAGCAAACGCGTAATTTACCGTAGGGGCGTGTTGCATACGCCAAAAAATATGCAAAACCCGTAGGGGCGTATTGAATACGCCCTAAAAAACATTGGAGTAAAAACCATGATTCGCTTAAGCCCTTTATTACAGGCTTTTCTAAGTGTTGAGAAAAACAAAACGGTACATGCTGCCGCTGACGCCTTGTTTTTAACGCAAACTGCAGTTACACAAAGAATAAAGCAGCTTGAAGAGAAGCTTGGCGCATCGCTTTTTATTCGTTCACGAAAGGGGATGCAATTGACCGAAGAAGGGCAAATACTGCTTAGGTATTGTCATGATATGCAAAATTTAGAAAACAGCTATTTGCATAGCTTAAATATGAGCGACAGTAATCATATTATTGCCTTAAAACTTGTATCTTCCTCGACATTAATGAAAACACGGATTGTGAAAGTAGTGACCGCGATTGCTAAGTTATACCCGCAATTAAGGCTGCATTTACAAATTCAAGATATTGAAGCGCGACATGAGTTGTTGAAAACAGGGCAAGTTGATCTGGCGATTGTTAATAATCAACAAGTTTCAAAAGAGATGTGTACAAAAGAGTTATCTCCAGAGCGTTATGTTTTTATCGTGCCTAAGGCGTGGACAAAACGCGCAATTAAAGACGTTGTTCTTAATGAAAATATTATTGATTTTGATGGTAGTGATGATATTACGTTTTCCTATTTGGCAAAGTATGACTTATTGCAGTTTGCACGCAAAGATCGACACTTTATCAACTCCCCTGACCAATTAGCGCAATTGGTTGGCTTTGAGCTTGGTTATACGGTCGTTACAGAGCAGTTTTTTGAGCAGTATTGTGATCAGACTAAAGTAGCCATTCTTAACGATAATTGGTTTTATGATCATGAGATTTCACTGTGTTGGTATGACCGTGGTGTATTGCCAAGTTACTTTAAAGCATTAATTGATGCAATTAATTAGACCGTCTCCTGAGCGAGGTTGAAGTGGAAAGGCAGCAGATGGCTTCGACTAACGTTCAGCCAACATGTGCAAATATAGCTTAGAATCCTGACTCTTTCACCCAAAGTATAAGGACTTGTTGCCATAAACGTGCGGCAAGTGACTTTCGCTCAATATCAATAAATACCTTGCCTCTGACAACATGTGGTAATTTATAAGGAAGTGGAGAATTAAGGCTTAATAAAATTAAAAAAACATTCTCCTGCGGTGTGAGCTTCCCTTCTTTATTAGGATTAACGGCAATACTACCACCAAAATTTGACGCGTGATATGCACTTAATGGAGCGGCTTCATGGATATAGCTTAAGTTTGCTTTGTTTTCATTCTGACTTTTGAAAACACTTGATTGTGAGCTCACAATATATTTAATCTCCACGGGTATTTTAGCAAGATCAATATTCTCAGGGACAAAATAACCTTTTTGATTAAGCTTTAATTGATCTTGATCATCCGCCGTTGTATAAGCGCGTAGTTGCAAATTTTGATTATTGACAATCAGCATTAATGCTTGCTTTGCTTTAAGCCAGGCATCGGGCTGCAAATCTTCAGACAACGATTCAACAATACCATCAAAAGGCGCGATAAACCTTAACTTGTCTTGTTGCTTTTGTAGTTGAGTTAATTGGGTTTTAGTGTGATTAATTTGTGTTTGCAGTACTTGCTGTTGATCCAATTTGGTTTGAAAATGGACGCTATTTCTTTGCTGCCAAATCAGTTGTTTAAGTTTCTCATTGGCTTGTGCAATCTGAAAATCAAGTTGATCAGATGTTAGTTGTGCTAAGAGCTGTCCTTTTTTAACATAATCTCCTTTTTTGATGTCAACAGAGATAACACGTGCTGCAATCTCGGTATAAAGTGGTTTGGTTTGATAAGACAAAGTTGCTGGCAATGAAACTTGTGACTGCCATGGAATAAAAAATAAACCAATTAGAATCAAGAGAATAATCGATAAAATTAAGGTATTTTTATTAAGTGATATATTAGCTTTCATACTCCACCAGATTTTTAGTTCGCGATAAATGGGGTGTAAAATAAAGTAAACAATTTCAATGACAAATAAGATAATGCCTAACGCCTTAAAAAATAAGTAATAGACCATGATCGCTATCCCTAAGAACAGGACAAAGCGATAGATCCAAGTCAATATAGCATAAGTAATCAAAACACGTTGACGTGCTTTAGAAAACTGCTCGGGTGCAGGCGCGTTAAGCCCAAATAATATTTCACGCAATTTCCATTTAGTCAGTGCAAAGGCGCGTGTTTGCAAATTACGCATACTTAAAATATCAGAAAGTACATGGTAGCCATCAAAGCGCAAAAAGGGGCTGATGTTAATAACTGAAGTTACGCACTTTTGATGTTTGAATTTAAGAAATACGACCACAGATTATGAGTGAAATAAATAAAACTGATGA
>NZ_JBQAJM010000099.1:0-554 GCF_052030685.1 Cysteiniphilum sp. 19S12-1 | reverse complement strand
GTCCGGATTGCTCTGAAAAGATCCAAGGTTGCTCTGCTGATGTTGCCAGCGGTGACGGACTGTTCCTAGAGGAATACTGGAAGCAGCACAAGGAAGCCAGTGCAGTGCTGGTTTCACCATGGCACAGAATGAGCTACTTTTTCAACCCAGTCAGCAATTTCATATCTTTCGAGCTTGAAAAAACAATTAAAGAACTACACGAGGTAGTGGGAAATGCTGCTGCAAAGGACAGGTACATTGTGTTTGGAGTAGGGGTCACTCAACTCATCCATGGACTCGTCATCTCTCTTTCACCAAATATGACTGCCACTCCCGACGCACCAGAATCTAAAGTTGTTGCTCATGCCCCTTTTTATCCGGTGTTCAGAGAACAAACAAAATATTTTGACAAGAAAGGATACGTGTGGGCCGGAAATGCAGCCAATTACGTGAACGTTTCAAACCCAGAGCAGCATATTGAGATGGTTACTTCACCTAATAACCCAGAAGGTCTGCTTCGCCATGCAGTAATCAAGGGTTGCAAATCCATTTACGATATGGTTTACTACTGGCCT
>NZ_JBQAJM010000098.1:0-562 GCF_052030685.1 Cysteiniphilum sp. 19S12-1 | reverse complement strand
ATAAGGAGCGCTGAAACTACGCATTCAGTGCGAGACAAAAACAGCAGTTAAGAGCCATATAAAGTTGGACGTAACACAAGCATAAAAGAAAGCATGGAGTATGATATCGCTTTCTTTGCTTGCGTTTCATCTAGCAACTCATTGACTAATGTAAAAGTGCATGCCAACCCTGCAGAAGAGCCAAGTGCGGTAATAACCCGACCTAAAAGTAACAAGCTATAGCTAGATAGAATATTGGTTGTCGCAATATAGCAGATGATCAGACCAGTTAAGTTAATGATAAAACCAAAGCGAATGGCTTTGAGTCTACCAAAACGATTGGCAAGGGGGGCATAAATCAGCTGACCAAAAACATAGCCAAATAAAAAAATACCGACAAACCATGAAAGACTTGAGGTATCAAGTGTGTAAAATTTACCAATCTGCGGCAATGCAGGTGTCAGCATAACTGCAGATACTGAAGCGATGGATAGATAGCTTAACAGTATACCCAAGTTGGTAAATTTTTGATTATTAAGTATTCAAATCAAACTTTTTTTGCAATTTAACGCCCCTCAAACCC
>NZ_JBQAJM010000097.1:0-562 GCF_052030685.1 Cysteiniphilum sp. 19S12-1 | reverse complement strand
ATTTCATTTGCAAAATAATGTTGGTTGATTTGCAAAATAACTCTGGCTGAGCCTAAAGTTTTTGCTGGTTCTAACAGCTAATCACGAGTGAGTGGGATGAAATCCAACGTATTTTGGCATCTATTGCGCGCAAAGATGTGTCACAAAGTACGATCATAAAAAAATTATCATCATACTCACGAAAAAACAGGACACTCAAAGCACTCATTGAATTTGATAAGATCATTATGAGTATTTACATGCTCAAATATATCGATGATATTCAACTAAGAAGAAATGTACATCGAGCATTAAATCGTGGTGAAGCCTTCCATCAAATACGGTCGGCGTTATTCCAAGTCAATGGCAAAAAAATCCTTGGTAAATCTGAAAATGCGCTTGAAATCAGCAATCAATGCAATCGAGTATTAGCTTGCTGTATTATTTATTATAACGCTTCATTACTATCAGAGCTATTAACACAGGCTGAGGCAATAGGTGATGAGAAACTGTGTAAGCAAATTAAGCGGCTTTCACCTGTAGCATGGCAACATATTAGCCTGCTTGGAAATTTTGTTTTTTG
>NZ_JBQAJM010000096.1:0-577 GCF_052030685.1 Cysteiniphilum sp. 19S12-1 | reverse complement strand
TGGCCACCGTCCTGCTGTCAAGATGTACTAACACCTTTTGTGGTGTCTGATGAGCGTCTACTCTGGCACCTTAACCTCGCGTTCGGTTCATCCCGCATCGCCAGTTCTGCTTACCAAAAATGGCCCACTAGTGTTGATTCATTCGAATGCCCACGTTCAATTAAGCAACAAGGGCTTCTTACATATTTAAAGTTTGAGAATGGATGAAGGCTAAATAGCGCCCCCGAGTCCCTAATCATTCGCTTTACCTCATAAAACTGAGTTCAACACTGCTATCCTGAGGGAAACTTCGGCGGAAACCAGCTACTAGAAGGTTCGATTAGTCTTTCGCCCCCATGCCCATGTTTGACGATCGATTTGCACGTCAGAACCGCTGCGAGCCTCCACCAGAGTTTCCTCTGGCTTCACCCTACACAGGCATAGTTCACCTTCTTTCGGGTCCGGCCCCGTATGCTCTTACTCAAATCCATCCGATAACATCAGGATCGGTCGATGATGCGCCGAAGCTCTCACCTGCGTTCACTTTCATTTCGCGTAGGGGTTTGACACCCGAACACTCGCATACGAAGACGACTCC
>NZ_JBQAJM010000012.1:0-68472 GCF_052030685.1 Cysteiniphilum sp. 19S12-1 | reverse complement strand
TTTCCTGAGTCATAGCTAATACAGTAGATTCCTTTGCTAACAACTTCAAAGATAAATTTAGCAAAAGTCAACATATTCAAAGATAAATTTAGCAAAAGTCAACATATTTTAGATGGGACAGCCGTGACAGGAATTGTACTGGTTGTTGAGATGACGATGAATTATGCTTTAATTTTGCCACTAATTGTCACTTGCTTTAGTGCTACGATTGCTGCAATCTTTATGGGTGGAAGTCCTATTTATAGCACGCTGTTGAGTCGGACACTGGTATTGGCAAAGCGTAAGAAGCTTTATCTGTCGTTTAAAAAGAGGAAAAATAGAAGTTTGTAGGGGCGTGTTGCATACGCCTATAAAGATATACTATTATGCGCAGCATGAATTAATGCATATGCTATAGAAGATATAATGCGTTTATTGGGATATATAATTTTAGTAGTTATATTTATTTTGGTTGCGGCATTGGCAGTGTTGAATGCACAGGAAGTAACCTTTAATTATTTGATTGGTACATTGCATTTACCGTTGATATTGCTACTGTTGGTGGTTTTTGTCTTGGGGCTTGTTATCGGTATGGTCTTGATGCTGCTGTCATGCAAAAAAAAACAGCGTGATAAGGTTGTCAAAGGATGATTGTCCTTGGTATTGAAACATCATGTGATGAAACGGGTATTGCCATTTATGATGGCTCAAAACACAAACTTCTTGCCAATGCATTATTTAGTCAGATTGACTTGCATGCGCAATATGGTGGTGTAGTCCCCGAGCTTGCCTCGCGTGATCATGTGGCTAAACTCATTCCGCTGACCAAAGAAGCGTTAGCAAAGGCTGGACTTGTGCTTGAGGATATTGATGCAATTGCTTATACGGCAATGCCAGGGTTGGTTGGCGCGCTGATGGTTGGCGCAACTTTTGCTAAAACATTAAGTTATATGTTGGATATTCCTGCGGTTGCTATTCATCACTTAGAGGGGCATTTATTAGCTCCGTTACTAAGTGAAGAGGTTAGACCTGAATATCCTTATGTAGCACTATTGGTCTCAGGTGGACATACGCAGTTAATAGCGGTTAAAAGCTTTGGGCAATATGAGCTACTGGGTGAGTCAATTGATGACGCCGCAGGTGAGGCTTTTGATAAAACGGCTAAGTTATTGGGTTTGCCTTACCCAGGTGGACCACATTTAGCGCAGCTTGCTGAAAAAGGGCGAGCGGGAGCTTTTACTTTTCCACGCCCAATGTGTGACCGACCTGGGTTTGATTTTAGTTTTAGTGGCTTGAAAACAGCCGTGCTTAATACTTGGCAGGCGCAAGATCATCAAAGTGAACAAATTAAAGCGGACATTGCATATGCATTTCAAGAGGCATTAATTGATACGATTGTCATTAAATGCAAGCGAGTGTTAAAGCATACAGCTATGAAGAATTTAGTGGTGTCAGGTGGAGTTAGTGCCAACAAAGGATTGCGGTCAGCGCTTAATGAGTTGGCACTTAAAAATCGTTGGCAGGTTTATTATCCGCCTCTTGAGTTTTGCACTGATAATGGTGCAATGATTGCCATTGCAGGAGCCTATCGTTTAGCAAATGGCTTTGTTGATCATGATATGGCGATTAATGTGAAACCAAGAGCGCCTTTGAATGTGCATTAATGTTTGAGTTGAAAACTTAAGTTTAGTTTTAATTTACCCCTCACCCGCGCAGCTTGAGCTGCACGACCTCTCCCACAAGGGGCGAGGTGAGATAATGGAAAACTTATTTTTTATCATTGAGCTAATGCTTTTTTGATTTCTTCGGGCACAAATGGGCGACCACCTACAGCTGGAATGCATGTGGCAATAAAGTTTGCTTCAGCACAGATCTTGCCATTGCAAAGCATTTTTTGGTGAAAACCAAATTTGATGTTGCTGATAGGTGTAAGCTCACAGGTGACTTCAACTTGGTCCCCTTTTTTAAGTGAGCTTTTAAACTTGAGCTCGTAAGATGCTAATACATAGAGTTTGCCTTCATCAGCAGCTTTGACGATATCTATGCCAAAGACGTCACGCATAAAATCATGGCGTACTTCTTGCATATAATACGGGTAATATAATCCATCAAGAATCCCCTGAAAATCGATATGTTCATCCTTGATGCTTAGTGTTTGGCTATACATTTATCTTCTCCTATTTTCTTTATCGATAGGTATTAAAACACGTTGCATTTACTTACGTCTATAGAGAATTACAAAACTATTTTAGAAAATTAGTTGTCAGTTTGACTGGTGATGATAAGATGAAGCTTCGCTAATTTTTTGATTCAAAAAAATGTTGGAAAATCATACATCGCACACGGTTTCAAGGATGAAAAAACTTGGAGGTATTTTGTTGATTGCCGGCACATCGATTGGTGCTGGCATGCTCGGTATTCCGTACGCTGTTGCGGCAGTTGGTTTTAAAACCGCATTGATCTTGTTGTTTATCAATTGGATTATTATGTTGACAACTGCCTTATTGATTGTTGAAGTCAATGTGCGTCAGCCATTAACGGCGGATCTAAATACTATGGCGTTTGCCACTTTGGGGCGCTTTGGGCAAGTTGTCAATTGGTTAGCTTATCTATTACTGCTGTATGCTTTGACGACCGCTTATATTGCCATGGGTGGCGGGCTGCTTGATCAATATGTACTTGGCGTAAGTAATTCAGGTGGTTATGGGGCATTGTTATTTACTGTGATATTGGGAGCGGTTATTTATTTCGGCACATCGGCAGTTGATCAACTAAATAAATTATTTTTCACCCTTAAAGCACTTTGTTTTATTGGGATTATTGTGGTGATTGTGCCGTATGTGCAGACCAGTCTATTGAGCACACAAAGCATGGGTATTGGCTATGCATGGTATGCTTTCCCTATCTTGATAACCTCTTTTGGATTTCATATTGTGATTCCAACAATTCGCAATTATTTTAAAAATGATCATGAGTTAAAACGAATTGTTGTTATTGGCGCGAGTGTGCCATTTGCCGTCTATGTCGTATGGATTGTTGTCACATTAGGTGTTGTCCCTGTTTTGGGGGAATATGGTTTTAAATATCTAATGACACATGGGGTTGATTTGGGTAAGGCATATCACCATCTACTGAATGTGCATGCAGCCAGTGGTTTTATCGTTGGCTTTTCCAATATTGCAGTCACAACATCTTTTCTTGGCGTGACGTTAGCACTATTCCACTTTAATCAAGATGCTTATCGCTTGAAAAAATCGACTAAAGCAAAGCTTTTAAACTTTGTGATTACCTATGTGCCGCCACTGATATTTGCCGTTTTTTTCGTCAATGGCTTCTTGGCGGCATTAGGCTATGCCAGTATCTTTGTTTGTATTTTGTTAATTATACTGCCGGCATGCATGGCATGGTCATTAAGAAATAGTGAGGGACGTAATACGCTGTCCAGTAAAGCGTATTTATCATTATTGATCCTATTGGGTACATTTATTATTGTACTGCAAATACTCAGTAGTATCGGTCTTTTAGCAGTATTAGCATGATTTTTCTTGAGCTTAAGCATATTTTTAGTCATAATTCAGCCGTTTTCATTTACCTTTAAAGCGATTTTCTGCTAAAACTAAATTGTGCGCATTTGATGAGCGTACTTTTTTCATTTGCTATTAGGTGACCCGTTTAGGCAGTGTATATGTTGGAATATCGAAGCCTTTGGTGGGATTGAGTTAAGCTTAAAAGTAAATGCTAAGTAGGAAAAATTCTAAAAAAAATTAAAAATTAAAAAATATGAAGTATCTTAATTAAGGGAATCCATGTCGGAAGATAACCAGATAACTTATGATGAGCTTGCTGCTGTTGCCGAACGTCTAAGTCGTGAGGGGCGCAAAGTCACACTTGAATATGTGCGTCGCGAGTTAGGCAAAGGGACACATGCGCAGATTGCGGTCCTTCTTGGTAAGTGGCAAAAAGAAAATGCGCAATTAATGCATGAAAATAAAAATGCAAGACCTAGATTTTCACAATCAAGATCGGATGATACGAAAAATACAGGCGCTTCTTCATTGCGTAGACCAGATATGAATGGGTTTAAATCGAAGAAGCCTATGCGTCAACAGCAATCTTCACATGGGCAAAGCGAATACAGAAAATCATATTCAAGAACGCAGTTTATTGGCAATGGCAATTCCGATGAATCTTATGAGGCTATCGCACCGTGTGAATCGCTGACCTCTGAGCGTTTAAAGGCAGAGCCTGATATTATCCAGAAGCTTTTTCAGGCATTAGCCATTATTAGAAGTACACGCTTGTTGGCACAAGAGCATTATCAAACAGCACAAAATGAGTTACTTAATATACGTATGACCTGTGATCAAGAAGTGCGTGATTTTCAAAAAAAGGCTAATGAGCAATTATTAGCACTGCAAACAGAGTTTAGTCGCTTGAAAACAACTTATGATCAAGAGATTATTGCCATTCGTCGTCAGTTAAGTATATACCCATCGTAAATCATTTTGCAGTGTTTACTTGTAAAGTAGTTTGTGAAGATTTTAGCAAGTTGGATTGCAGGTAATAGCTAGGACTATTATCAAAATTCAACTTGCCAAAAGCACGCAAAATACAAAGCAAAAAATTCTGTAAAATGGTTTGGGATGGGTATATAATTCTGCCTGCTAAGTTGATCAGACAGTCGCGTCTTACCACTTTTGGCAATTCAGAGTTTTGATAAAGCAAAAGCTTAGAGTCGGCAAAAGTGGTAGGACGAGGAAAGTCCGGGCTTCAAAGAGCAAGATGCCAGGTAACGCCTGGGAAGCGTAAGCTTACGGAAAGTGCAACAGAGAATAGACCGCCTGTATTGTTATATAGGTAAGGGTGAAACGGTGTGGTAAGAGCGCACCGCGCTTTTGGTAACAAAAGTGGCATGGTAAACCCCATCTGAAGCAAGGCCAAATAGGGTTGTAATAGTGTGGCTCGCGCTGCAACTGGGTAGGCTGCTTGAGCATTATGGTGACATAATGCCTAGAGAAATGACTGTCCACGACAGAACCCGGCTTATCGATTGACTTAGTAATGAATCCTGAATAAGTTGCGTCAGTTAGCACCTCTCCCCTTGCGGGAGAGGTCGTGCAGCTTAAGCTGCACGGGTGAGGGGAGTAATTGAAGCTCAACTTATTTTTGAATTATTACTTAGTATTTTTTACCTAATGCAAGATATTTGATATTTACCATACTTTCACTAGGGTTTTTGACTGATTTTCGTTATCCTTAAATACAGCTTTTATTGATAGTGCAAGCTTGAATTCCAAGTGTGGGCTTTGGTTTTTTTAAGATGATTTTTGGATAGAGAGCAATGGTGCAAGTAACGGACAAATATGCTTTAACCGCTGAAGGGTTGATTGATTTTCAGAAATGGTTGCCTTTATTAGAAGACTTTTATCCAAAACAACGTTTAGCAACGATTGCCGGTGCCATTGATATTTTGGCGCAATACGGTGTTGACGAGCCTTCGGTGCATGGTGGTACGTGTTTTGGTTATGGTGTTGAAATGGCAGCAGTTCTTTTTGATTTGCAGGCGGATGAGGAATCCGTCGCTGCCGCATTGTTATTTGAGCTTCATTATAATCAAAAAATTTCGCCAGAGCTTGTGCTTGAAGCTTGTGGTGAAGCGGTGTTGAAAATCCTTGATGGTGCCACGGCAATGTCAGCAGTCAGAGCTTTGCAAAATAACAAACCTAATCAGGCGCAAATTGATACCTTTCGTAAGATGCTATTAACCATTGTTGAAGATGTGCGCATCGTGTTGGTTAAGTTGGCAGATCGAGTGTGCACCATGCGTGCGGTTAAGAACTGGACGGAAAACTATAAGCAGACAATCGCTAAGGAAATCCTTGAGATATACGCACCATTGGCAAATCGTTTGGGTTTGTCAAAGACAAAGTGGGAGCTTGAGGATCGTGCTTTTGCCTGTTTATATCCTGTTGAATATAAGAAAATTGCCAGAGGACTAAAAAAGAAACGTTTACAGCGTGAAGCTTATATTCATGATGCAATGGATATGCTTGCTGCTGAGCTGAAAAAAGAAAATATTCACTTTGAGCTATCCGGTCGGGTGAAACACATCTATAGCATATGGCGCAAATTACGCAAAAAAGAACGTAGCCTTGATGAGCTATATGATATTCGGGCGATGCGTGTATTGGTTGATTCGATTGATGAGTGTTATCGTGCGTTAAGCATTGTTAATCAGTTGTGGGAGCCTATTGCTAGTGAATTTGCTGATTATATTGCCACGCCTAAGCCCAATGGTTATCGCTCAGTACATACCGTTGTCTATGGACCTGAGCATTTGAGTTTAGAGATTCAGATTAGAACACATCAAATGCATAATGAGTCTGAAATGGGTGTTGCGGCACATTGGCGCTATAAAGAGGGTGTCAAGCATGACCCAAGTTACGAGGCGCGCGTTAATTGGTTGCGATCCTTACTTGACTGGGAGACTGAGCTCGCCGATGAGTTGAAAAACGATGAGCTTAAAAAAGAGCTTGCTGGAAATCGAGTATATGTATTCACACCTAATGGTGATGTGATTGATCTGGAGTTAGGGTCCACTGTGCTTGATTTTGCTTATATGGTGCATACGATGATTGGACATCGCACTAAGGGGGCTAAAATCAATGGCAAGATTGTGCCTTTGACAACGAAACTGAGCACCGGTGACAAGGTTGAGATTCTCACTCACAAGGAACCAAGCCCCAGTTTGGATTGGGCAAATGCCGGAAGTGGCTTTATTCATTCAGCGAAAATTCGTGCACGCGTGGCACGTTGGTTTAAGCAATTAAATAAAGAGCAAAATGCGAGCTTAGGTCGCGAGCGTCTTTTGGATGAATTAAAGCAGCATCGTTTGAAATCAATTGATTATGCTGAGGTTGCCTCACATTTTAATATGGCGGATGAGGAAACATTTTATGCCGGTATTGAAACGGGGTCTCTGCGTTTTAATCAAGTGGTTAATTATATTGTTGAACATTACAAGCTTGTCGAAAAACCAACGGTTGAAGAAGTGGCGAGTAAAAGTGTTAATGTCACGCAAAGCTTAAAAGACAATGCACGCAAAACGGATTTAACAATTTATGGTGTTGATAATTTATTGTCACATATGGCAGGATGCTGCAAGCCGGTGCAAGGTGATGATATTGTTGGTTATTTGACACATGGTCGAGGCGTGACCGTACATAGAGCAGTGTGCCCCAACTTCTTGCGTTTAAGCTTAAGCTCCCCTGAGCGGGTGCTTGATGTCCAATGGGGTAAGAAGGATTTAAGGCGTTATCAGGTTGATTTGCTGTTGATTTGTAGTGATGTTGAAAAGGCGATGCATGAAGTCACCAGTATTTTAAACATTGAGAAGATAACCATTGCGGCATTACAACCTTCGTATTCAGATAAACATAAAACCATCAAACTAAGCTTGATTTTAACCGATATGCAAACTTTAGATACGTTGGCTAAAAAGATGAGCTCAACAGCTTATGTTGAGAATGTCACACGTGTGATCGCTTAGTTTTACTATTTACTTAAGTGCATCAAGATATTTTTCAGCATCGAGTGCTGCCATGCAACCCGTACCAGCTGAAGTAACTGCTTGTTTATACACATGATCCATCACGTCACCTGCGGCATAAACGCCTTCGACGGATGTCTGTGTGGCATTGCCAGTAAGACCAGATTTGACGGTGATATAACCATTTTCCATTTGAAGTTGATTATTGAAGATCTGTGTGTTTGGCGTGTGACCAATCGCGATAAACACGCCATCAACGGCAAGCTCTTTGGTGCTATTTGATTTGACATCTTTGATTCGTACACCAGTGACACCGGCGTCATTACCTAATACTTCATCAAGGGTGTGAAACCACTCAAAGCGAATGTTGCCGTCTTTTGATTTTTTCATAATTTGGTCAATAAGAATTTTTTCCGCTCTTAACTCATCACGGCGATGCACCAGTGTCACGGTTTTAGCAATATTCGATAAATAAAGCGCTTCTTCAACAGCCGTGTTACCTCCGCCAATAACCGCGACATCTTTGCCACGATAGAAAAAGCCATCACATGTTGCACACGCAGAAACTCCTTTACCCATAAAGGCTTCTTCAGAAGGAAGCCCCAAGTATTTTGCACTGGCGCCGGTGGCAATAACCAATGCATCACAGGTGTATTGATCATTGTCCCCTATCAGTGTGAAAGGGCGATTGTTAAGATCTACTTGATTGATGTGATCATAAATCATCTGGGTATTGAAGCGCTCAGCTTGAGCTTGCAGCTTTTGCATAAGCTCAGGACCTTGAATACCATTTGCTTCACCTGGCCAGTTATCAACGTCAGTTGTTGTCGTGAGTTGTCCACCTGGTTGCATGCCAGTAATAATCACAGGATTTAAATTAGCGCGCGCGGCATAAATGGCTGCCGTATAGCCAGCTGGTCCCGATCCTAGAATAATAAGTTTATGATGATTTTGTGCCATCTTTTTCACTCCGTAATGTCAAATAATCAAACGACAATATGGTAAACGGAAAGCGCGCTAGAAGCTATTGCCGATTTGGAATTAGTTGAGGTTGGGAAAGCGATATAATAATGCAAAAATAAGTTAAGCTTCCATTACTCCCCTCACCCGTGCAGCTTAAGATGCACGAGCGATCCCGCAAGGGGAGAAGTATTAGCTGACGCAATTTATTCTTGATTCATTACAATGGTATTTCTACGGTAGCTATATTAGAATGCGTAAGCAGTTAAAGTATAAAATCAATAGGATGGCAAAGATGAACGAGATTCAAGCAGCCTTGGAGGCGTTAGAGCCAAAAGGTGATTTTTATGCACAAAGAACGGTTAATGCTAGCTATTTGCAAATTAATGTCAATAAGCTAGGGCGTTTAACATACCCGCTGACAACAGAGGTCATTGGGTCACTGATTGCGCTAGCAGAACCTGCTAAATATGGATTGAAGGAACAAACAATTCTAGATGAATCCGTCCGTAAAGTATGGGAAATAAAGCCGACCAAATTTAATATTCTCAAAACGGGGTGGCGTAAAGGGTTTGAGCCCTTGCTTTATGGGATAAAGCGTGATTTGGGTCTACCGGATGAAACGTCCTTAAGTGTTGATTTGCATAATATGTTGGTGTATGAAACAGGTTGCTTTTTTAAGCCACATCAAGATAGCGAAAAAGTTGACAATATGGTGGCAACAATGGTTGTTGTGTTGCCAACAAAACATAGTGGTGGTGAACTCATTGTCGAGCATAATGGTCGCAGCTATACTTTTGATTCAGCCAAAGAAAGTGAGCTTATTCAAGTCTTTTCTTTTTATGCGGATTGCCGCCATGAAGTAAAACCATTAAAGAGTGGCTATCGAGTTGTATTAACATTCAATTTGATTCTAGAGAATTATAAAGGTCAAATAAATAGTTTAACTGAACGCGACTTTGATAAGCGTGTTGATAAAGCAATTGTGCATTATTTCTCAACAAGGGATTGGTTGCCAAGTTGGCGACAAAATGAAGATAAACCGTTGAAATTTGTCTATTTATTGGATCATGAATATACCGAAAGTGGATTGAGCTGGCAGCATTTGAAAAATAACGATCGAATGCGCGTAGAAGCCCTATTAAAAGCGGCTGATAAACATCAATTAGATGCTTATTTAACTTTGGTTGATTCTCACGAAACTTGGGATTGCTATGATGATAATGAGGATTACTATAGTCGCAAGAGACGACGCTATTATTATGACGATAAAGAAGAGTCTCAAGAAGCAAACTATGTTTTAAATGATATTATTGATAGTGAGACAACGATTGAGTATTGGCTTGATCGACAGGGGAATCATAGGAGTTTTAACGCATGCTATGTTGAGAGTTGCTATGTTCATGCCACAGTTAGCGGTGAGGATTTCACGCCCTATGACAGTGAATATGAGGGCTTTATGGGGAATTATGGCAATACGATGGATCGATGGTACAAGCGTGCAGCTATTGTGATGTGGCAAAAAACAGACGCCAGCGCTATATTATTCCAGATTGATCCTTTGAGTTATATCAACTCACTTTATCAGCCAATGCGTGATGGAACTGCTATAGATAAGGTTAAAACTGATTTATATGTCCAGCTTGATGAGCTTGAAAATGTATGGAATGCATATGTTAAAAAGGTTGAAACGCCTGAGCAATATCGTGAAATGTTTCAATTTGTCAGTTATATAGAGGATGAAACCCGAGCAAAAAAGATTCTAGAAAACTTTGATATCAAACTCATTGCCGTAGATTATAGAGCGCATTGGCATGATTTGTCAGATAAATATGGTGCACAGTGGTTAATTGAGGTGTTTTCAAAGCTCATTGAAAAAGAGCGTTGGTGGGATGGTTTCAATGACTTTCCACAGTTAATAAAAGCCTTTCACAATAGCTCACTTGATAAAGAGGTATTACGCTTTTTATTTAATGTGCATTTACAGCAGAAGGTTGAGCGTCTGCAAGCCCAACTTGAAAGAAAACGCGAGCGTGTTGATGTCAAGTCGATTAAGATAAGGCATGACTTGGTGTCAGAGCTTATAGCTATTGCATTGCATCTAGAAGATCGCGCGCTCCATGACAAAGTGATTGATGTAGTGCTAAGTCGAAAGCTTTATTTAGATCCTTTAATACTTGTGGATGTGCTTGAAAGGTATTTCTCCCTTCCCAAAGAGCTGCGTGTGGATTATGACATTGATCGCATTGTTAGTTTTGTGCGGTTGGCACTTCAGGAAGAGAAGAATATGGGTGTTAGAGACGAAGATGACTGGTGTATTGCTTTTGAAAACTCATGTAAATGTGAACTATGTGACGAATTGGGTGCATTTTTACATGATAGAGCTGCGCAGTCAAAAATCTGGCCGATTGCGGAATCAAAAAGGCAGCATGTATCCAGTATGGTTCATGATTCAGCTGTTCCGGTAAAGCTCGAAACTTTAAGACAAGGCAGTCCACACAAACTTGTCTTGACCAAAGATGATGCACTTTATGCAACATCACTTAAGCGATACCAGAAAATCAGCGGTGCTTTAGCACAATTATGTTTTGATTTTAATATTAATGAGGGCGCTGTCTAATGCATCAAGGCAGGTTGCAAATTTTTGCTAAAAGAATGGACAAGCTAAATAAACATTTCAAAGCGCTTGATGATTACAAAACATTGATTGGTCAAATGTTGGAATACCAAAATATTTATAACCCACAAATATTCGAAGATCTTGCGGTGCGGGATAGGGCGGTATTGGATGCCTATTTAAAGCGATTTAGCTCAGCGCAAGATTTTTTAGGTGCTAAAATTTGGCCGATGATGTTTGCCATTGTGGGGATTCCAGCTAAAGCGATGACTGAAGTGTTATATCATGCGGTAAAAGAAGGTGTTTTAGATTCCTTGGAAAACTGGATAGAAATTCGCGAAATTAGGAATGAGTTAGCACACGATTATCCTGATGAGCTAGAAGATGCATTGCGTGGTTTACAGTTTTGTATTGATCATTATGATGCTTTGAAAACGTATTATGATAACACATTAGCTTTTTGTGCGCAGCATAGGGTGCTAAAGCAATGAGGCTGTCTGAACGCATCAAAGGAACTCTGCAAAAAGCGATTGTTCAAAGCTTTGGCGAGGTGCCAGTTTATCTGTTTGGTAGTCGTGTTGATGATACTTTGATTGGTGGTGATATTGATTTGGCAGTTGATGTTGAAATGGATAAATCCCAATTTTGGCAATGTAAAGTAAAATTTAAAACAGCGCTTTTGCAAATGGGCTTTGACCAAATTGAAGTAGATGTTGTGCCTTTTAATACAAAGGATGAATTATTAGCACGTGAAATTAAGGAAAATGGCGTGAGGCTATTTTAGATCTTATGGATAAAATGAGTTAATAGTTAAGAATTTAAAATTAAGCATTGAATATTAAAAATTTTACAGGTTGAGGGAAAATATGAAAAGACTTCCAATTGGTATTTCAAGCTTTGATAAAATCATTACTGAAGGCTATGTTTATGTCGATAAAACCAAGCATATTGATAAGCTAGTGAACCAAGGTGCTGGGCGTTACTTTCTATCGCGTCCACGACGTTTTGGTAAGTCATTATTAATTGATACAATCAAGCATGCCTTTGAAGGTAATAAAGCACTGTTTAAAGGACTGCACCTTGAGGATCATTGGGATTGGCAAACGACTTACCCTGTGTTGCACTTTAGTTTTGGTGAGGGAAATGTCTCAAGTCCAGAGGCCTTAGATGAAAAGATTAGCACCTTTCTAGATGTCTACTATGAGCGCTATAGTATTGAGCAACCTTATAGTGAAATCAGTAGTAAATTTTCTTATCTCATTAACACGCTTGGCACTAAGTATCAGCAGGTGGTTATTCTAATCGATGAATATGATAAACCAATCTTAGACAATATTGATAATAGTGACCTTGCGATAGCGATGCGCCAGCGTTTGAAAAATTTTTATAGTGTTATTAAAGCGCAAGATGAATATATTAAGTTAGTGATGTTAACCGGTGTCTCAAAGTTTAGTAAAGTGAGTTTGTTTAGTGATTTAAATAACCTCAAAGATATTACTTTAGGTGTTAATTATGCTGATATATGTGGTTATACACAGTTAGAGCTTGAAGTGTCTTTTAAAGCACACTTAGATCAAGGTAATGTTGACAGAAAGCTGTTAAGAAATTGGTATAACGGTTATAACTTTGCGGGGGGGGAGCAGCAAAAAGTTTATAATCCCTTTGATATTTTACTGTTTATTGATGAAGAATACCATTACCAAAACTATTGGTTTGAAACGGCAACGCCAACGTTTTTGATCAAGATGATAGAGAAGAATCGCTATTTTATCCCTGATTTTGAAAGTGTTGTGGTCAACGAGCATTTGTTGAAAACCTTTGATGTTGATAATATGCCGATTGAAACACTTTTATTTCAGACAGGCTACTTAACGATTAAAGAAATGTTTCTCCGTGGGCGTGTTATTGCTTATCGGTTAGGTTACCCAAATTATGAAGTTAAATATAGTCTTAATAATAGTCTGGCAACCATAGCGACAAATGACAGTAAGAAAAATCAAGTGATAGATCATATGATTAGCGCTTTTGAAAAAAATGATTTCGAGCGCTTAGGTGAAATTATATGTAGTCACTTTGCAAGCATTCCGCATGATTGGTATCGTAATAATCATATTGATCAATATGAGGGATTTTACGCCAGTATTGTTTATAGCTTTTTGGCAGCGCTGGGATATGATCTGATTGCTGAAGATGTCACGAATCATGGAAAAATTGATTTAACGCTTGTAATGCCCGATAAAGTAATGATTATTGAGTTTAAATTGCAAAAATATGGAGATGCCAAAGATGCTGTTGCGCAGATAAAATCACGTCAATATGCACAAAAGTATGAATCTTATAATAAACCAATCTATTTAATTGGGATGAGTTTTGATAACAAGCAGCGCAATATGGCGAATTTAGCGGTGGAGAGATTTTAGACTAATTATGAATTATGAATTATGAATTATGAATTAGGAGGTCGGTGTGAGGCTTACAGAATATGAGATTAAAGCAATCAAAAGTTCATTTTTAGAGGTTTTTGGTACGGGTAGTGTTTACCTATTTGGCAGTAGAGTCGACGATAATAAAAGAGGCGGTGACATTGATTTATATATTGTGCCTAATGAAGCGTTGTCGCGAGATCAATTGCTTGAGAAGAAAATAAATTTTTTGGTTAGCGTGAAAAGCTTGATAGGTGAACAGAAAATAGATGTTATCATTGCTACGGATGAAAGTAGACTGATTGAGCAAGAAGCATTAACTAAAGGTGTTAAGCTATGAGTGGTAATAGTGTGTTGAATACATTTCAAGAAAAAATATATGAATGCAATAAGCACATTGAAAAAATTGAGACTGCTAAGAAATATTTGGCTGAGCATATGCCGCTTAATGTTGAGGCATACCAAGCATTAGATGATGTCAGTTTGAGTTTTATTGATGGATTGATATATCGATTCTTGAAGCTTCAGGATACGATGGGAGGCAAAATCTTTCCAGCTGTCTTATTGCTGGCAGAGGAAGATGTAAAGAGAAAAACGTTTATAGATATTCTAAACCGGCTTGAAGAGCTTGAGGTGCTTGATAAAAATCAATGGCTTAATCTAAGAGAAGCCAGAAATGAAATAGAGCATGAATATTCATTTAACGTAGCTGAAGTGGTTGACAGCATTAATCTTATCTATCACAAAAGTGATGAACTTGCGGAAATTTATGGAAGAGTGTGTGAGTTTTGTAGAGTGAGACTTAATATAGAATTGAGAATGTAGAGAAATTAAAAATTGAAAATTAAGCATTGAGAATTATCAGAGTATCTTATAAGATTAGCAGCGGTTTTTGAGTGAGTAACTTATGAGTTTCAAAGTAAAAATTGGACATGAGATAAAGTGGATAGAAAAATTTCGGTTGTTGGTTATTTGAATCATCTTCTGGTAGTAATGAGTGCTAGATGAAAAAATTTAAATATTACTTTTTTGGCATAATGGATGCAAAAGACAAAAGAGCCTTCTGGCGATATGTCATGGTGTTTTTTTTAGGTAGCATTTTTGCTGTTTTAGGCATCGGTGCAGTCATTCCTTTTATTAATGTATTAATTCAACCTGAGAAAGTGATGTCTTACCAAGTGTTTAATGGGTGGAGTTATAATCATATAATTATTGTTTTAACAGTGATGTTGATTATCGCATTTGCCGTTAAGAACTTACTAGTATTATGGTTGCTTAATTATCAATCATTTTTTAAAGATTGTCAGAGGGCTCGTTTTATACCTGAATTAGAAGATGCAAGATCTAACTATTGGTTAAATGCTATTTTTTTGAGTAATCCTAATGAGCGTGATACTTTCTTAAAAATGACCAATGATGCAGATGTTATGACACGACCTGTTTGGGCATTAATGAATGATTTACCAATGTTGAGTGTTGACTTAAGGGATTTGGAATGCTGAAGCAAGAAAAGATTATTTTGGACAAATCATTTAGACTTACAATAAGATATAGTTAGGTTATGAAAGTTTCTGATTTAGTTAAGCAAAAAGAAAATAGAAAGCTTGAGTTTAAGGTAGAACTTCCTGCTGCAGAAAAATTTGCAAAAACAGCATGTGCCTTTTCAAATTCGCAAGGTGGCTATTTAATTATTGGTGTTGACGATAATAACACAGTGGTTGGCATCGATGCAGATAAGGTTGTGGAACATGAGGAATATTTGACTAGTGTTATCTATGATCACTGCTATCCGCTGATTATTCCAGAGATTTATACTTATACTATGCAGGATAAAGTGCTTTTGATTTGTCAATTTTATTCATCTTCACAGAAGCCGCATTATATCAGGAGTAAAGGCAAGCTAAATGGCACATATGTCAGGCTTGGGTCTAGTAATAGATTGGCAACTGAAGAAACATTAATCTCGCTTGAGAGGGAAAAACGTAACTTTCATTTTGACAGTTTAGTGAATTATGATCTTGAAGTAACGGAAGCTCAAACATATCGACTATTCAAAAGTCTGACACATCGTTTAAATGAGCAAGGTTCTGTTTCCTTGTATGAAAAGCTAAAATTGATTTGCAGTGAAAGAGGGAGGTATTTTCTCACTAATCTTGGAATTTTGTTTTCTGATAAAAAACAGACCTTTTTCCCTTATGCAAAAATTGAATGTGCACGTTTTAAGGGTATCAAGACAGAAATCTTTATTGATCAGGCAACTTATGATAATGATCTTATTGAAGCGATTGAAGGCGCAATGGAGTTTATTAAACGTAATATTCGACTTGGAGCTACGATTGGTGAGATTTATCGTGAGAATAGGTGGGAATATCCATTATTAGCATTACGGGAAGTGCTTGTTAATGCTGTGCTGCATCGAGATTATTCGATATTAGGCAGTGACATTAAAATTGCTATTTTTGATGACATGTTAGAGATCACAAGTCCTGGCATTCTAGTGATTGATAAGGAAAAGCTTGGGTTTGGGTATAGTGAGTTAAGAAATCCGCATTTAGGTGCGTTACTTAAGCGCTTAGAGATAATTGAGCAGTGGGGTACAGGGTTTAATAAGATTCATTCTATTATGCAGGACTATCCAGAACTTGCTATTGAGATTGATGATGCATCTAGCTTTGTGCAGGTAAAGTTTATTAAAATCAAATTGGTTCAAGAAACCGCCCAAGAAACCGCCCAAGAAACCGCCCAAGAAACCGCCCAAGAAACCGCCCAAGAAACCGCCCAAGAAACCGCTCAAGAAAATACAAAAGAAATGGTTTTAGAGCTTTTAAGGCAAAATCCAAAATACACTAAATTAGATTTGATGAGGGTTTTGGCTAAGGCAGATGGGACGATTAAGGAGCATATTGCAAACCTTAAAAAAGAGGGTAGACTTAAAAGAGTGGGAGGCACTAAGTCTGGACATTGGCAAGTGTTGGATGAGTGAAAATGATAAATATTGAATTAAAGATTAAGAATTAAGTTGAATGTCTTGCTTTAACCTTATAGGGTTAGCGACGGTCTTCAAGTGAAGAACTTATAAATTTCAAAGTAAAAATTGGACGTTAGAAAAAGTGGATAGAAAAATTTCGGTTGTTGGTTTAGGTTATGTCGGCTTGCCTGTGGCGGTTGCTTTTGGGCAAAAGCATCAAGTGGTTGCATTTGATATTAATGAAAAGAGAATAGAGTGGTATAAAGCATCTTTATCAAAAAGTGAAGCGCAATGAAAGGCATTATTTTAGCAGGTGGTAGCGGGACAAGGCTTTACCCTTTAACTCTAGGCGTAAGTAAACAATTACTGCCAGTATATGATAAACCTTTGCTGTATTACCCCTTATCGGTATTGATGCTAGCGGGTTTGCGAGAAATTCTAATTATCTCTACTGCGCGAGATATTCCCCTGATTAAGGATCTTTTAGGTGATGGTTCACAGTTTGGTATTGAGCTAAGTTATAAAATTCAGCCATCCCCAGATGGGTTGGCGCAAGCCTTTATTTTAGCAGAAGATTTTTTAGCGGGTGACTCGGCTTGCTTGATTCTGGGAGATAACATTTATTATGGTCAAGGATTGCCAGATTTTCTAAACACAGCGAAAATACAATGTGACTCAGATAATGGTGGGGCTTGTGTGTTTGGTTATTATGTTAACGATCCAGAGCGTTATGGCATTGTTGAGTTTGATGAAAATAATCAAGTGGTTTCACTAGAGGAGAAACCCCAAAGGCCTAAATCAAAATACGCCGTAACAGGGCTGTATTTTTATGATAAGCATGTGGTTGAGTATGCAAAACAAGTCAAACGTTCTTGGCGTGGTGAGCTTGAAATCACGGATTTAAATAAAATTTACTTGGAAAAGAAAAAATTGAATGTACAATTGCTTGGTCGTGGATTTGCTTGGCTTGATGCGGGAACACATGACTCACTATTAGATGCTTCGCAGTATATTGCTGCAATTGAAAAGCGTCAAGGGCTAAAAATAGGTTGTCTAGAAGAGATCGCGTGGCGTAAAAAATTTATTGTAACTGAGCAAATGCTAGCGCAAGCGGAATTGCTTAATAAGACCGAATATGGTCAGTATTTAAAAGGGTTAGTGAATTAATGTATAAGGCTAAAAATATTTTAGTTACAGGTGCCGCGGGATTTATCGGTAGCAATTTTGTGCGGATGCTGTTGTTAATGAATGAGCAATATAAGGTAATATCCTACGATAAATTAACCTATGCGGGTGATTTAAAGAACCTTGAGGACTTGTTAAATGCCCAAAATCACACTTTCGTTCAAGGTGATATTTGTGATGAGGGACAGGTAGCAAAAGTATTAAGAGAGCATAATATTGATACGGTCATACATTTTGCTGCAGAGTCGCATGTCGATAATTCAATTGCAGGCCCCAAGGTCTTTTTTGAAACGAATGTAATGGGCACCTTTAACCTTCTAGAGCAGGCAAAAAGATTTTGGCTTGATGAAAAAGCTCTGGATGAAACACAGTGTCGTTTCCATCATGTGTCAACAGATGAAGTCTATGGTACGCTAAAAAAAGAAGCACCTGCATTTACTGAAGGCAAAGCATATGAACCTAATTCACCTTATTCGGCATCAAAAGCAGGTTCTGACCATATTGTGCGTTGTTACTATCACACTTATAAATTACCAGTAACGGTATCAAATTGTTCTAATAACTACGGACCTTATCAGCATCCTGAGAAGTTAATTCCAGTGGTTATTAAAAGTTGTATTGAGCAAAGCGCTATTCCAGTTTATGGTGATGGTAGTAATATTCGTGATTGGCTCTATGTTGAGGATCATTGTGATGCGATTGCCTGTATACTTGAAAAAGGCAAAATAGGTGAAGTTTATAATATTGGTGGCAGAAATGAGGTTGATAATTTAACTTTGGTTAAAACGATTTGTCAACTGATGGATAAGTACCGCCCAGATAATGCACCACATCAAAAGTTAATTAAATTTGTTGAAGATCGCAAAGGGCATGACTGGCGTTATGCAATTGATAATAGTAAGATTCAAAATGAGTTAGGATGGAAGCCTTCTCAGGATTTTGAGAAGTTGTTTAAACAGACGATTGAGTTTTATTTGGTGGATTAATATATGCAGGTAGAGTGGATTGAACTATATAATAAGTCTGACAACCGTGGTAGCTTAGTAGTTGCTGAAGCAAAGAAGAATATTCCTTTTGAGATTAAACGAGTTTATTGTTTATATGGTATGAACTCTGAACCTAGAGGGTTTCATGCGCATAAAAATTTACAGCAAGTCATGGTGTGCTTGGCAGGTGTGTGTGAAGTTGTTCTAGATAACGGTATAAATAAAAAAACTGTGCAGCTTAATAATACATCAAAAGCACTTTTGATCGATAAAATGATATGGCATGAAATGCATCAATTTAGTACAGATTGTGTGTTGATGGTCTTGGCCTCAGATTGGTACGATGAGAGTGATTATATTAGAAATTACTCTCATTTTCTTGCTGAGGAAAAATAGATGAATATACACCCATTGTCTGATGTTCAATCTTTGAATATAGGTAAAGATACGCGAATATGGCAGTTTGTGGTTGTTATGAAGCAAGCTCTGATTGGTGAAAATTGTAATATATGCTCACATTGTCTGATTGAGAATAGGGTAAGTATTGGAAATAACGTTACTATTAAGTCTGGTGTTCAAGTTTGGGATGGGGTTACGCTAGAAGATGATGTTTTTATCGGTCCAAATGTAACTTTTACAAATGATAAAAAACCTATATCAAAACAATTTTTGGCTGAATATCCAGAGACAGTCATTAAGAAAGGAGCCTCCTTAGGAGCAAACTCAACCATTTTGCCAGGTGTAATAGTGGGTGAGTATGCAATGATTGGTGCAGGTTCAGTTGTAACAAAAAGTATTCCAGCGAGAGAAGTGTGGGTAGGCAATCCTGCCAAGTTTTTAAGGAAAATAGATGATTAAGTTTTTAGATTTAAAAGCAACCTATAATGAACTTAAAGAAGACTTAGATGAAGCATATCATCGCGTGATGGATTCGGGTTGGTATTTACTAGGCAATGAGCTTGAGTCTTTTGAAGCTGAGTTTGCAAACTACTGCACAACCAAATATTCTGTTGGTCTTGGAAATGGTTTGGAAGCCTTAGAGCTTTTATTAAGAGCCTATGATATTGGTGCAGATGATGAGGTGATAGTCCCTTCAAATACCTATATAGCAACTTGGCTTGCGGTAAGCTATGTGGGTGCTAAGGTTGTACCTGTCGAGCCAGATATTAGAACTTATAATATTGACCCAAGATTAATTGAAGAAAAAATCACTTCAAAAACAAAAGCAATTATTCCAGTGCACCTATATGGTCAGCCATGTGACATGGACGCAATTATGGAGATAGCAAATAAATATGGCTTAATTGTAATTGAAGATGCAGCACAAGCACATGGTGCATTATATAAAGGAAAAAAAGCAGGCTCATTAGGGCATGCTGCTGGGTTTAGTTTTTATCCAGGGAAGAATTTAGGTGCTTTTGGTGACGCAGGAGCGATTACAACAAATGATAAAGTGATAGCTGAAAAGGTTAAGGTTTTGCGAAATTATGGCTCGCAAAAGAAATACTACAATGAGGTTAAAGGTGTCAACTCTCGTTTAGATGAGTTACAAGCGGCTTTCTTGAAAGTGAAGCTTGCGAAAATAGACGAGTGGCATGATAGAAGAAAAGTTCTTGCAAAGCTATATATTGATGGATTAGCAAGTGTTGATAGTATCAGATTGCCTTATGTTCCGGATTATGCTGACCCAGTTTGGCATTTATTTGTTATCGCAACAAATAAGCGGCATGAGTTACAAGAGAAATTAGATTCTTTTGGTGTGCAAACCATGATACACTACCCCAAGCCGCCGCATTTTCAAGAAGCATATCAGGATATGAATGATATGAGTTTTGCTCTATCAGAAAAAATTCATAATGAGGTGTTGAGTTTGCCGATTGGGCCGCATCTGTCACAAGAGGAAGCAAAAAAAATTATTGGTGCTATAAGTTAAAAAATGAACTTTTGGAAAACTTCTTTTTGGGCACTTATTGCAACAGCGGCTAAGTTATTGTCACAATTTATTGTTGCAAAAATTATTGCAGTATTTGCAAGCGTTGCAACGTTTGGAATATTTGGTCAATTTTTATCTTTCGTAAATATAGTTCAGCTGGGTTCTGGTGGGGTTGTGAATGGAGGAGTTACTAAATATGTCTCCGAATATCATAAAAACCAACTTCAGTTGATTAAACTTATTGAAACAGCAATTAAATTTGCTATTTATGCGTCTTTAATCACTGGGCTTTTAATCGTTATCTTTTGCATGCCTTTGTCATACTATATTTTTCAAACTTATAAATACTGGTGGGTGATTGGTGCTTTTGGTTTAACCTTGTTTGGGTATACATTAAACCAAATGTTTCTCTCCATTTTTAATGGCTTAAATAAAATGTCAATTTATGCTGCAATAACGATATTTAGCGCATTGTTATCCGTTATATTTATAGGAATATTGACTTATTTTTATCATGCGGAAGGTGCTTTGTTAGGGTTCGTGCTGTCTCAGCTATGTATGTTTTTTGTGGGGTGTCTTTACCTGAATAAGCTGCCTGTGAAAATTCATTTTTTTAAGTCTAAATTGGATAAAATAGAGTTAAAAAAACTAATAGCGTTTTCGTTGATGGCTATTACTTCAGCTATTGCCTTACCTTTAGCGCAAATGTTTTTACGTGGCTACGTCGCTTATTTCTCTAGTTGGGATGAGGTTGGTTACTGGCAAGCAATTTTAAGGGTTTCAGATGCCTATTTGTTAATTATAACAATGATGATCAGTACATATGCATTGCCAAAGTATGCAAGAATATCTGATAACCTTGAGCTTAAGCGAGAAGTCTTTTCGGTGTTGATAAAACTAGTGCCTATAGCGATCATTTTTGCATTAGTCATCTATGTTCTAAGAGAGCATGTTATTTTAATTCTCTTTTCACAAGATTTTTTAGCTATGGAAAATTTATTTTTATTCCAATTGATCGGTGATGTGTTAAAGGTGGCAAGCTGGGTTATTGCTAGTGTTCTTCTAGCTAAGGCTCAAATTAAGGTTTATATAAAGCTAGAAATACTATTTACGATAATTTATATCGTATTATCAGTTATAGCATTTAACCTTTATGGAGCTGTTGGGTTGACAATGGCGTTTGCGATTAATTATACAGTTTATTTTATAGTTGTGTTATTTTGGTTTTTAAGGTTTGTTAAAAAATGAAAATATTATTGTTTGGGGATTATAGTAATTACCATGTGTTTCTAGCTGATGGGCTAAAAAAGAAAGGTTATCATGTAGATGTTTTTTCTGAAGGTGATGGTGTTAAATGTACTAAGTTTGATATTGAACGGAAAAAACATGTGAGTTATTTTGACCTAAGGGATTATAGACAATGCGTTAAGTTAATTCGTGAGTATGATATAGTCCAGTTCATTAATGCGAGAGCTTTTCGCAGGAATCTACTATTATGGGCGTGGGCTTTTTTTCATAAAAAGTTATTGGCTAAAAAATCATTTATGTGTTTAGTCGGTTGTGATTATTTTTTTTGGACAAAGGGAAGACAAGTTCTGGGTATGCCGTTATTTGAGGAGGTTGAAAACTCAGCTAATGTACAGTACATGAAGTCTCAAGTTTCAATGTTTTCAAAAATAACAAACAAGCTCATGTTGAAATGTGTTAAAGGTGTAACTGGATGGGCTGAGTATGTGGAAGCTTATAGAGAGGTTGTCACTCCCCATCTTATGGTTTTTCAACCTCTTAGGCTGAGCGACTATAATTTTAAACAAAGAAATTTTGTTAATGGTAAGTTGGTTTTATTTCATGGCATACAGAAAGGAAGAGAAGATTTTAAAGGAAGTAACTATATAATAGATGCTTTTACAGAACTTAACAAAAGATATCCGGATGATCTGGAATGTATTTGTGTCGAGAGTTTACCTTATAATCAATATGTTGAACTTATGAATCGCGCCCACGTGTTATTTGATCAAACAAATTGTCATTCTTTTGGAATGAATGCATTGGCCGGGTTAGCAAATGGTTTGATCGTGTGCTGCGGCTCTCAAAGTGATAAGTTTTGGCTAAAGTGGTGTTCTGAACTTGGTTTGGATAAGAAGCCTCCTATTTTGTCATTAAAGCCAAATGTCGACAATATAATATCTCAGGTTGAGTGGATGCTAGATAACAGAGAAAAATTAGGCCAAATATCATTGGATGGACGAAGGTATGTTGAATTGAACCATGATTCATCAAGAGTCGCAGAAAAATTTTTGCATTTCTGGCAATCGGTACACAATTAAGGTGAAAGGATTCCTTAAAGAATGCTAATTTATCTATTTTTATATTTTTTCATTTTCTTGTTATGTGTGATGAAGATTCAGATTGACTTGAAATGCTGCATAATCGTCTGTGCCTTAACATTACTCGCGGCGTTTAGGTGGGAAATAGGTACAGATTACTTAACTTATTCTAGTATTTATCAAGATGAAATACCCACCATTCAAGAATGGTTAAATGGTTGTATCTTGCCGAATATTCAAGAGTATGGGTTTTCTGTTATAGAAATGGTGGCTAAGACAATTGGTCTAACATCGCAAAGTTTTTTAATGATATTAGCGATTATCGATGGTTTTTTACTACTTAAATTTATTAAAAGAATTAACTTTAGGTCAGACTATGCCTTGCTCATGTTTTACTGTACATTTTATTTCCCCTTGTTTTTTAATGTAGTAAGGGTTGGTTTGGCAATTCTCATTGTTTTAGCGTATGGAGTAAGTCAGATTGAAAAAGGTCGCTTTTCCCGGTATTTTCTTATCGTTTTAATTGCTACGACAATTCACTACTCCGCCATTATATTTGTACTGTTACCTTTATTTTCTAGGAAGTATATACAAATAAATTTAAGGCTTATAGGTTTTTTAATTCTAATAATGGCGTTGCAATATTTAGTTGAATTAGATCGTACAATTATATTAAGCATAGCTAACTGGCTAGGGAGAGACAGATATATGGAGTATGTTTTTGTAGGAGAAAATTACAATATATATGGGATTGCTATTTTCTGTTCCTCTGTTTTGATTTTTTTACTTATGTTATCTTATGTTTGTCGAAGAGTGTCTATAAGTAATGATAGATTGCTGATATTTTTGGTTAACGGAAGTATAATTGGTTTAGTGCTTCAACTGTTGTTAATTAGATATGGAGCAACCCTTGTAACAAGGGTAACAATGCCTTTAAATGTTTTAGTTCCTTTTGCGGTTGTTATGATGCTAAATCAGGCGAAAAATATACTAAGCACAAAAGATTGTAGAGTTTTGTATGCGCTTGTTATTTCTGTCTCAACTATGGTTTTATTAGTAACGTTATGGCACAATAGCGGCGGTGTTGTACCATATAAAAGCTTTTTAACTTTTATTCAATGATTAAGGTGGATTCATTTTGAATTTTCAACTTGCGATATTAATTCCTGTTTATAATAACCTTATTGGATTGATTGATACTATAAAATCTTTTCAGGAGGAGGATTTACAGGGTTTTATATTTTATATTTTAGATGATGGAAGCAGAGAAATTATTACTCCAGAGTTGGTGCAGAGTCATTTGGATGATAGAGTTAACCTTAAAATTATTAGAAATAAAGTTAATGTAGGCATTGAAAAAAGTCTTAGAAGAGGTGTCGAGGAAATAGCAAGAGACGAGATTCCCTTTTTTGCCCGAATTGACGCGGGCGACTATGCCTTAAAAGATCGATTAAAGAAGCAATTAAATATATTGAAGAGTTCTGAGAGTATTGCGTTAGTAACATCATTTGTAGAGCTTGCTAGCGAACAAGATAAGGATAAGGTTAAACTATACCTTCCAAATTTGAAACGGTTATCTTATACAAATGTTATTGTGCACTCATCTGTTATGTTGAGAACAAAGTCAGTAATATTGGTTGGTAACTATAATCAATTGGCAAAAAGAGTGGAAGATTATGATTTATGGTTGAGATTACATAAAGCAGGCTGGGAAATGACTTGTATTGATGAGCCGCTAACAAAATATGTATACTCAGAAAAAGGAATTACAGCATTAAACTCAAGACAAATGAGAAAACAGCGACTAAAATCGCAGTGCCAACATTTTTCTTTATTTGACGTATGGTCATATTTTGGCGTCTTTAGATCAGTGCTTTCATTGGTCTTAAAAAAATAGAGACCTCATGATTAAGGGCAAGTATATGAATCCAGTTGTTAAAAACATTATTATAGGTAAATCAAGTAATTTATCAGAGCAACTAGCAAGAAAATTAGACAGCTGTAGTTTGCATTCGGCAAGAGATGCAATGGAGAATGGTTTTAATGTTGCGATAAATGGCAAAAGCAATATTATATTTAATAATTTTCAACCGGCAACGTTGCTTACGCAATTTGATGATCCTGACTCTTATATCAATAACGCTATTGGGGCAACTGCCAAAATTTTGAATGCATTAAAGGAGAATAGAAAGCATATCAATCGTGTACTATATACAAGTAGTAGTTCAATTTATGGTTCCATAGTACCGTGCTTGGAGGATGGTAAGGTTGAGCCAAAATCTCTACATGCAGCTTTGAAACTCTCTAATGAGCTTTTAATAAAGGGTGTATGTCAGGCTTATAATATTGATTTTACACTTATACGATTATTTAATATGTATGGTGGAAATGATAACTTTTCAGTTGTATCTAAAATAATAAAAGCTGTTAAAGATTCTCGTGAGTTTGATATGGTGAATAAAGGCCAAGGGTATCGAGATTTTATTCATGTAGAGGATGTTGTGGAGGTTTACCTAAAATTGCTAACGGTTAATGATGCTCCTGAGCTTGTTAATGTAGGGACAGGAGTGGGAGTAAAAGTTTGCGACTTAATAGAGGTTGCAAAGGAATGCAAGCCTAGTTTTGATGTTCGTGAAGTATGTAAGTCAGTTGAAATTATTGACTCTGTTGCAGATATAGGGCGGTTAAAAAATATAATGGAAGATTATAAATTTAGATCGGTAATTGACTTTGTAAGAGAAAAATGTAAATGAAAAAAATATTAATAATTGCCACAGTGCCTTCTTGTTTTTCAACTTTGATTAAAGGGCAAGCAAAATATTTGTCTAACTATTTTGAGGTTAAATTAGTAACTTCTCCTAATGAAATGAATGCTGAAATACGAGAATTTGAAGGTGTTGATTTATATGAGGTTGAAATGGCTCGTAAAATCACTCCCTTTAAAGACCTTAAGAGTTTATTTAATATTCTTAGTATTATAAGGAAGGAGAAACCTGATATTGTCTACTCATTTACTCCAAAAGCGGGGTTGCTTGGTATGATAGCATCATTTATTGCAAGAGTGCCTATTAGAGCTCATTTTGTTGTTGGTCTCCCATTAATAGAGGCAAAAGGAGTGAGGCGCATTATATTGAAATGGACAGAGAAAACTACCTATATGTTTGCTAATTACATATATTCAAATAGCTTTAATTTAAAGACATATATTAAGAAGTTAACCAAAAAGAAAGTAAATATCATCGGGAACGGTTCAATTAATGGCGTTAATACAAAACACTTTTATGATGATGTGTCAGATTATGACAAGCGCAAATTGAAGTCTAGCTTAGGATTAGATTCAGATGACTTCATCATAACCTTTGTTGGAAGAATAGTCAGAGATAAAGGTGTCAATGAGCTAGTCTCGGCTTTTTCAAGCATAAGCACTAACTATCCAAGACTAAAATTACTGTTGGTTGGAGACTATGACAGTGGTTTGAACCCCGTAGATAGTAGAGTGCAACATGAGATAGAGGTGAATAAAAATATTGTTATGGTTAACTTTCAAGAAGATGTAAAACCATTTTTAGCAATATCAAGCCTTTTTGTTCTTCCTTCTTATAGGGAGGGACTCCCAAATGCGTTATTAGAGGCAGGGAGTTTCTCTATTCCGTTAGTGGCTACTAATATTAATGGGTGTAATGAGGTGATAATCCCATATGAGAATGGTATTTTGGTTGATTTAAAAGATGAAGCTTCATTGAAGGATGGCATTTTGGAGTTTTATAATAATAATAAACTTTATAAAGATGTAAAATCTAAATGTAGAGAATCAATATGTAATAGGTATGATCAAGAAAAGTTTTTAGAAATGTTAAGAGATGAATTTAAAAATCTTATAAATGCCACTTTAAATGTGTAGGAATGGAGTGAAGGGAGAACTATATTTGATACCTTGAATTTTGAATGCGAATTTAGGGTTGATCTATTAATTAAAACATGAAATGGTAATGCGTGTTACTGTAATACAGGTTGCGATTAATGAGCGTAATCGTGAAGCATTAGTTGTTGAAGTTAAACGAGCAAAAAATTAAATTGTTTTAAATCGGCTTAAAGCTAAAGCAAAGAATTTGGTTCAGTCGCAATCGCAAGGTTATACTATCCATTATGAAGGATTTTCTTTAGATGATATGTTGGATCAGTGCTAAGTGATAAAAGGTGATTTTATGAAAAAACTCCCGATTGGTATCTCAAGTTTTGAGAAAATAATCATTGAAGGCTATGTTCATGTCGATAAAATCAAGCATGTTGATAAGTTAGTGAACAAGGGTGCGGGGCGTTATTTTCTATCACGACCTAGACGTTTTGGTAAATCACTATTGGTCGATACAATTAAGCATGCCTTTGCAGGCAATAGGGAATTATTTAAAGGGCTTTATTTAGAGGAAAACTGGGACTGGCAAATGACTTATCCTGTGTTGCATTTTAGTTTTGGTAAGGGCAATATCTCTAGTCCGCAGTCATTAGATGAGAAGATTAGCATATTTTTAGATGCGTATTATGAGCGCTATAATATTGAGCAACCTTATAGTGAAATCAGTAGCAAATTTTCTTATCTCATTAACAAACTTGGCACTAGGTATCAGCAGGTGGTTATTCTAATCGATGAGTATGATAAACCAATCTTATATAATAGTGATCTTGCTATAGCAATGCGCCAACGTTTAAAAAATTTTTATAGTGTCATAAAAGCGCAAGATGAATATATTAAGTTTGTGATGCTAACTGGCGTTTCAAAATTTAGCAAAGTCAGTTTGTTTAGTGATTTAAATAATTTAGATGATATAACGTTAGGTGCTAAATATGCTGATATTTGTGGCTATAATCAAGTGGAAATAGTAGAAACTTTTAACGACCATTTGCAGCAAGGTAAAGTAGATTATGACTCATTAAAGCATTGGGATAATGGTTATAATTTTGCAGGAAGTGAAAAGCAAAAAGTCTATAACCCCTTTGATATCTTATTATTTATCAGTAAAGATTTTTATTATCGTAATCATTGGTTTAACAACAAGGGTATTTTATGCGCTTAAGTAAAGAAAATGTGTTGAAAATAAAAGCTTGTGTTCATTCAATTTTTGGTGGGGACATGCGAGTATTCTTATTTGGTAGTCGGGTTGATGACGCAAAGCGAGGGGGAGATATTGATTTATATCTTTTGCCCAAAAAGCACGAGGAAATTGAAGGTGCTTATAGCAGGAAAGTTGATCTGCTGGTTGCGTTAGAGAAAGTGCTGGGTGAGCAAAAAATTGATATAGTGATTGCAAAAGCGGGTGATGATAAACGCCTGATAGATGATATAGCCTTAAGAGATGGAGTTGAGCTATGAATCCATTGCAAGATAAAATGGTTAAAATTTTATACGAATGTGACCAGCACAAAAAGAGAATAAATTACGCTTATAATAACATGAAACACAAATTACCTTTTGATGTGGTTAATTATGAGAAATTTCGTGATGAAGAAATTGAGCATATTGATCAGTTCTTATTTCGCTTTGCTAAGTTGCAAGATGTGATGGGTGAGAAGCTTTTTCCAACGGTGCTTATGCTGTTGGCGGAGGATGTTAAGCGTCAGTCATTTATCGATATCCTTAATAAATTAGAGGCGCTAGGGTTGTTATACACTGATCATTGGCTTCGGTTAAGAAAAATTAGAAACAGTGTTGCGCATGAATATGGATTTAATGTGGTTGATATGGTTGATAGTCTCAATGCGATTTACGAATCATGTGTAGATTTGATTGATATTTATGATCGAATCAATTTGTTCTGCCGAGAGAAGTTTGATTTTTTAAACTAAACATCAAGAAAGATTAGCGCTTTTAATATATAATGCAGCGTCATAGTCATTGAGCTAAATGGCAAAAGGTGATTGTTATAATTTATTGGCGAGATTTAGAAGTAAAATATCGAATTTGAGTTTAGAGTTATTTAAGTTATGTATTACTTTAATTGAGGCGCATTATCAGAAAGACAATGTAAAAGGGGTAATTATATTATGAAAGTATTAATAACTGGTGCAACGGGCTTTGTTGGTAACGAGTTTGTTAAGAGTCCAATTTTTGATACAGAAATAGATGTATAGTGAAGAAGATTTAAAGATGAAGTTGTTTTTAGATAAATTTTTAGCATGTGTTATTCTTGTTGTGAGTTTACCAATTCTGTTAGTGACTAGTGTTTTAATTGGAGTTAAGCTTGGTCGTCCTGTTTTGTTCAAACAAGAACGTCCAGGAAAGAATGGCAAAATATTTACTATCTATAAATTTCGTACGATGAATGATAAGGTGGATGTTCATGGTGAGTTACTGCCAGATGAACAAAGGCTAACTAAGTTTGGGAAATTTCTAAGGAGTACTAGTTTAGATGAGCTTCCTCAATTATATAATGTGTTAAAAGGCGATATGAGTTTTGTTGGTCCTCGTGCATTGTTGGTTGAGTATTTACCTTTGTATAATTCTCGACAAGCAAGAAGACATTTGGTGAAACCAGGAATTACAGGTTGGGCTCAGGTGAATGGGCGTAATGCTATAACTTGGGAGGAGAAGTTTGAGCTAGATGTTTGGTATGTAGAGAATAGAACTTTTTTATTGGATTTAAAAATATTATGGATGACTTTTTTAAAAGTGATAAAGCGTAGTGATATATCCAGTGGCAAGCATGTAACGATGGAGAAGTTTACAGGGAGCGCAAGAAGCGATGAGTAAAGGTGAAAATATCGTAGTTATCGGTGCAGGCGGGCATGCCAAGGTTGTAGTGGATGCAATATTAGCTCAAGGTAAATACACTATTCAGGCTGTTATTCAGGATGACCCAATTCCTGAAAACGGGAAAACAATTCTAGGGTATGAGGTTATTCACTCCTCTCATTTGAGTGGGAAAAAAATAGATTGTTTTATCGTTGCTATAGGCTGTGACAATACGAGAAAAGAGCAGTTTTTAAAGTATAAAAAGCAAGGCTATCATGCCGCAACAATTATCCACCCTCAAAGTATAATCGCTCGCAATGTTATAGTAAGTGAAGGAAGTGTTATTTTAGCGGGTGTTATTATCAATCCAGATAGTAATATAGGAGCTAATGTAATCATTAATACAGGGGTTATTATCGAACATGATGTCAGTATCTTGAGTCACTCACAGTTATCTCCCGGAGCGGTGGTGTGTGGAGGATGTTGCGTAGATGAAAAAGTCTATATTGGTGCTAACTCAGTGATTCGCCAATGTATCCATATAGTGAATGACTCAATAATAGGCTGTGGAGCGAGTGTAGTTTGCAATATTACAGAGTCAGGTACTTATGTTGGAGTTCCTGCTAAAAGAAAGGAATAGAATATTGTGAATGTTAGCTGTATACTTCCATTCGCAAACCTTATAGTAAACGTGTTGTGTATAACAGCAAGAGATCTAAAAATTTTGAAATTTAACTTTTACATTAGTAGAGGATTTTTGAATGACGTTAGGCGCATGGCCGCACTTTGCTGAAGATGAAATTTTGGCAGTTGAAAAAGTTTTAAGAAGTGGCAAAGTAAATTATTGGACTGGCAACGAGTGCAAGCTGTTTGAGGAAGAGTTCGCTAAATTTATTGATTGTGATTATGCCATTTCATTATCAAATGGAACGGTAAGTCTGGAGTTAGCACTTCGTGCTTGTGATGTGGGTTATGGTGATGAAGTTATTACGACACCAAGAACATTTATTGCCTCGGCAAGTGCCATTGTTGCTGTAGGTGCGATTCCTGTTCTGGCAGATGTTGATTCTCATACTGGTAATATAACAGCTGCTACGATTGCAGAAAAATGTACTGATAAAACAAAAGCGATTATTCCAGTTCATCTTGCAGGTTATCCATGTGAAATGGATGAAATTATGAAGTTGGCATTAGCAAAAGGAATTTATGTTATAGAGGATTGTGCTCAAGCTCATGGTGCTGAGTATAAGGGGAAAAAGATAGGTTCATGGGGGCACTTTGGCTCATTTTCATTTTGTCAGGATAAAATTATGACAACCGGTGGCGAAGGAGGTATGTTAGTTTGTAATGATGAAAGTCTTTTTAAACGAGCGTGGAGCTATAAAGATCATGGTAAAAGTTATGATGCAGTCTTTCATAATAAACATGAGGCTGGTTTTAGGTGGTTACATGGATCATTTGGCTCCAATTTCAGGATGACTGAAATGCAGGCTGCAATTGGTAGAATGCAGTTGAAAAAACTACCAAATTGGCTTGCTAGAAGAAATGAGATTGCACAAGCATATACAAATGCCTTTTCTAACTTTGAAGCGGTTGAAACTCCAAATTATTCAAATGATATAATTCACGCGTTTTATAAATATTATTTGTTAGTTAATGAGGGCAGACTAAAAGAGGGTTGGAGTCGTGATAACTTGATAGTAGAGATTACCTCAAGAGGGGTAAGCTGCTTTAGTGGCAGTTGTTCAGAGATATATAAAGAAAAAGCTTTTATGGGCAGTGAGTATAGCCTGCATAACCCACTAGCTAATGCTAAACGTATAGGGGAGAGGAGCTTGATGTTGTTGTGCCATCCAACATTATCAGATGATGATATTGAAAATAGTATAAATATAATTACAAAAGTTCTAGAGCAAGCAAGTATGTAGTTCACTTTTAGATAAAAGTGAGGAGTAAAAGGGATAATAATGAAAATAAGCCTAATAAAAAATAAAAGTGCGTGGATTGTCTTTGTTTACGATATTTTCTCAGCCTTACTCTCATGGGGGATTGTGCATGCGCTTATATGGGGAAGAGTAAGTGGTTTTAGTTTTCGACAGTTTATATTTATAGCGATTGCATTTGCTATATCAACCAAGATTTTTCGTACCTATGCCTCGCTATGGAAAACAGTGTCGGCAGAAGACTTAAAGAGGAATATTTATTCAGTTATTTTGGGAGTGATTATTTTTTTTGGTCTAGAGTTTATTGCTAATAGGATGGATTTTATTGCTCGCTCTGAAGTACTGTTTTATCCGGTATTGACGCTTTTAATTACTTTAGCAGGACGATTTTTTTACCGGCAGTATTTGTTGGGAATGAGGAAAAAGCATGCAAAGAAACTGATTATCATTGGGGGGGGGAGTGGTGCAAGTTTATTTTTACGTGAGAATGATGCGCTTAATCGACCTTATAATGTCTTAGGTATCTTTGATGATGATAAAGCATTGCATGGTAAGTTATTACGTAATAATAAAATCATTGGACCTGTTAACTTCCTAGACGAGCGAGATTTTTTAACAAAACACCCAGCAGACGAAGTTTTAATCGCTATTCCATCACTTGATAAAGTAAAATTACAAACGCTGTATCAGAAAGTCTCAAAGCTTGGCTTGCCTGTTAAAATTTTACCATCGTTAATGGAGTTAACACACGGCGCTAAACTGACTGATTTGCAAGAGATAAAAATTGAAGATCTTCTGGGGCGCGACCAGGTTATTATTAACTCAAATGAATTGGATAAAGCCTATCTGGATAAAGCAATATTGGTCACAGGTGGTGCTGGATCTATTGGCTCTGAGATATGCCGTCAGTTACTCAAAAAATCATCTCCAAAAACACTCATTATTTTGGATCATAGTGAATATAATCTCTATTTGATTGAGAAAGAGCTTAGTGCATATCCTTGTCAAACAGACTTACAGTTTATTCTGGCAAGTGTAATAGATACCGAGGCACTAACGCAGGTGTTTGAGAGAAATAAAATTGATGTCGTCTTTCATGCGGCAGCATATAAGCATGTGCCACTGTTGGAAGATCAGCCAGAAATAGCCATTCAAAACAATATTTTAGGGACTAAGCAGGTTGTTGATTTGAGTCTGCAATATAAAGTCGAGCGCTTTCTTCTTGTGTCAACGGATAAAGCTGTTAATCCAACAAACGTTATGGGCGCGACAAAGCGCGTGGCTGAGTTATATGTGAATGCTCAAAAAAGTGAACATACAAAGTTCATGATCACACGCTTTGGCAATGTGTTGGGTTCTGCAGGTAGCGTTGTCCCATTATTTAAAAAGCAATTGGAGAGTGGCGGGCCCATTACAGTGACGCACAAAGATATTGAACGTTATTTTATGACGATTCCAGAGGCTTCACTATTGGTTATTTTATCTTGTGCTATCGGCGTAGGTGGAGAAACTTTTGTGCTTGAAATGGGAGAGCCTGTAAAGATCGTTAAGCTTGCTGAGCAAATGATAAAGCTTTCTGGTAAAAAGCCTTATGAGCAGATTAATATTGAATTCACAGGGTTGAGACCTGGTGAGAAAATGTATGAAGAATTATTTTATTCAAAAGAAGAGCTCAGAAGCTCAGGTTTTGATAAATTATTAATTGGTCAATCCATTCATCTAGAGAGTGATAAAATAAACGCTATACTTAGTTTGTTAAAAACAAATGCGACAAAAGAAAGTTTACTTAAAGTTATCGAGTCTTTGTAAAACAAGGTTATTAAACATGTTGAATCAAAATAACCAAAACCTTTCATTGCATAGTTATCATCAATTTATTATATTTCTGCTAGCGTTTGCAAACAGATAACAAAAAAGAAAAAAAAGAAAAAAAGGAAAAGTATGTCACAACAGGACAATGATATTATTAGCATCAGTGATTTATTGGTGACCCTAATTAAGCATATTAAATTATGGTTTGTTCTTGTAGTGCTTGGTGCGATTTTGAGTATTGTTTATGGTATTAAGCATCAAGATAACTACGAATATAGCGCTTATCTTTTAGGACCTAGTTATATTGATAATGGGCAATTGATGAGTGTTATGGGGGAGGGTAAGCTCTCAAAATTGATTGATATTTACTATAAACAATATCAAGATAATGGTAAATCATCAGAAGATAAATTAAAGGATAAAATGCAGTTTGACGTAGCAAAGTTAATGCTTCATGTCAAAGCAAAATACAAAGAACAAGGACAGGTTAATGAATTATTTACTCAATTTATTGCTTATATCCAAAAACAACAGCAATATATCAACAATATTAATAATTGGCAGAAGAATGTTGAGTTCAACCTTGCGCAATTACAACAACAAAATAAAGTGTACGGTGACACAGTTAATCAATTTCAGCATAACATGGACAGCTTAACTAGATCACAAGACTTGGCAACGGTCAATGGTCAAGCACTGTTAAATAATCTGTCTAACACCATTTTATCCTATCAAAATCAAATGTTTAGCAACAATATAACAATACAGCATTATAAATCACAATTAAAAACGCTTGATCACAGTGTCCTTATTTATGGTGGGATGATTAGGTCTTATAAACCGGTTGGTTTAACCTCACCAATGATTATTGTGTTGGGTATCATACTATCGCTTATTTTGGCAACGATTATTGTGTTTATGGTTGAGTTTGTTAGAAACTTGCGTCAAGAAGTTAAGCAAAAAATGGCAAAATAGATCGCATCAGGTCTATTGAAGTATAAAATACAGCGGGAGCTGCTGAAACAAAACCACAACGCTTGACAGCAGCTATGGTAATACTTGAAAATACTCTACCTATAGACTTATTGCTTTGCTTAAACTTAAAGAGCAAGCCTAATGAAAATAATAACATCTGGAGTGAATAATGCCTGTAATTACCTTGCCGGACGGGTCGCAGCGTGCGTTTGAGAAACCTATTTCCGTGTATAACGTTGCCTTGGATATTGGGCAGGGTTTAGCAAAAGCTACCCTGGCTGGTATTGTCAATGGCAAAGAAGTAGATACAAGTTTTATTGTAGAGCATGATGCAACCGTGAAATTGATTACGGCAAAGGATGATAAAGGCTTAGAAATTTTACGTCACTCCTGCGCGCACTTGTTGGCGCAAGCGGTGAAGCAGCTTTATCCCAATGCGCAAGTCACCATTGGACCGGTGATTGAGGATGGATTTTATTATGACTTTGCTTATGAACGTGCGTTTACACCTGAAGATTTAGAAAAGATCGAAAAGCGGATGTATGAATTAGCGGCACAGGCGGAAGTCGTGACACGTGCCGTTAAATCACGTGATGATGCGATCACTTACTTTGAAGCTATTGGCGAGAAATATAAAGCAGAGATTATTGCTGATTTGCCGCAAGGAGAAGTATTGAGTTTATATTCACAGGGTGACTTTACCGATTTGTGCCGTGGACCACATGTGCCAAATACATCACATCTAAAGGCTTTTAAATTAATGCGTGTGGCAGGCGCATATTGGCGTGGTGACTCAAACAATGAAATGCTAACGCGTATTTATGGCACTTGTTGGGCGGATAAGAAGCAATTAAAGCAATATTTAACACGTCTTGAAGAAGCTGAAAAACGTGATCATCGCAAGATTGGTAAGGCACTTGATCTTTATCACTTCCAAGAAGAATCCCCTGGTATTGCTTTTTGGCATCCAAAGGGCACTGCCATCTGGCGTGTTGTTGAAGATTATATGCGTGCATCAAATGAGAAATATGGTTGCACTGAGATTAGGACGCCATTGATCGCTGATATCTCGATGTGGGAGAAGTCAGGGCATGCCGCAAAGTATGCTGAGAATATGTTTATGACACACTCAGAGAATCGTGATTATGCGATTCGTCCGATGAATTGCCCAACTTGCGTTCAGGTTTATAATCATCATTTGCATAGCTATCGTGATTTACCCATTCGCATGGCAGAATTTGGTGTGGTTCATAGAAATGAAGCATCGGGTGCTTTGCATGGTTTGTTGCGTGTCAGAAGTTTTACGCAAGATGATGGGCATATTTTCTGTACAGAGGCGCAGATCGAAGCTGAAGTGGCACAAATGGTTGAGCAATGCTTTGAGGTTTATCGCGATTTTGGCTTTACTGATTTTGATGTCAAACTTGCGCTTCGTCCTGAAAATCGCGTCGGTTCTGATGATATCTGGGATAAATCAGAAAAAGCCTTAGCAGATGCGCTTCATAATCAAAAGGTGGCTTTTGATTATTTGCCTGGAGAGGGTGCATTTTATGGTCCTAAAATTGAATTTCATTTAAAGGATGCGATAGGGCGCAGTTGGCAGTGTGGCACGATTCAGCTAGATTTGTCCATGCCAATGCGCTTGGGGGCGACATTTATTGATGAAAATAGTGAAAAGCAAGTGCCGGTGATGTTGCATCGTGCGATTGTTGGTTCACTTGAGCGATTTATTGGTGTATTGATTGAGCATTATGCAGGTAAATTGCCTGTATGGTTGTCACCGGTGCAGGTGGTATTAACGGGAATTAGTAATAAACAAGATCAATATCTTAAAGAAGTTGAGCAAAAATTAAGAAAACTTGGTATTCGTACACAAATTGACTTGAGAAATGAAAAAATAGGGTTTAAAATCCGCGAGCACACTTTAGCACGAGTGCCATTTATGGCGATTGCTGGAGAAAAAGAGCAGTCTTTGGGTCAAATCACCGTCAGAAAGCAAGATGGTAGCGATCTAGGTGCGTTGACGATTGATGCACTTGCTGAGCTTTTGTTGTCAGAAATTGAGAAAAAAGGTCGAGTAAGTTGAGAGACCTAGAAAACCTAAATTAGGAGTTTGAGTTATTAACAAAGCAGACCAGAAAACGCCGATTAATGAAAGTATTAGGGCGAAAGAGGTTCGTTTAATCGGGCCGGAAGGAGAGCAAATTGGCGTTGTGTCGTTAAGACAAGCGTTAACACAGGCAGAAGAACATGGTATGGATTTGGTGGAAATTGCCTCTCAGGCAGCACCACCAGTGTGTCGTATCATGGATTATGGCAAATTCTTGTTTGAACAAGGCAAGAAGAAAGCCGCTGCAAAAAAGAAGCAAAAGCAGATGCAGGTCAAGGAAATTAAAATCCGTCCTGGTACTGATATTGGGGACTACCAGGTAAAACTACGCAACCTGATAAAGTTCCTTGAAAGTGGCGATAAAGTCAAGATCACTGTTCGTTTTAGAGGTCGTGAGATGGCGCATCAAGAGTTAGGCGTTGATATGCTTAAACGCTTGGAAGCTGACTTAGACGAATACGGCGTGGTTGAGCACCGACCGAAAATGGAAGGTCGCCAAATGGTTATGGTCTTAGGGCCTAAGAAAAAATAATCGCATGTCAGGTATAAGCTTGAACATGTCATAAAAATGGTAAAATGCGGAGTATATTATGCCAAAAATAAAAACAAACCGAGGTGCTGCTAAGCGCTTTAAAAGAACAGGTAAGGGTGGTTTTAAGCATCGTTCAGCGAACCGCGCTCACATTAACACGAAGATGACAACTAAGCGTAAGCGTCATTTACGTGGTATGTCTCAAGTTGCTAAAGTAGACGTACCAAGTTTGAATCAACAAATGCCGTATGCATAAGTGTTAGTAACAATTTTTTAAAGTGGAGTAGATTATGCCTAGAGTAAAAAGAGGCGTGGAAGCACGTCGTCGTCATAAGAAGATTTTAAAACAAGCCAAAGGCTATTATGGTGCGCGCTCGCGTGTGTATCGTGTTGCTAAGCAAGCGGTTATCAAAGCGGGTCAATATGCGTATCGTGACCGTAAGCAGAGAAAAAGACAGTTCAGAGCGCTTTGGATTGTGCGTATAAATGCCGCAGCGCGTCAGCACGACTTAAGCTATAGCCTATTTATTAATGGCTTGAAAAAAGCGAATATCGAACTTGATCGTAAAGTATTGGCTGAGTTAGCAGTATTCAACAAAGATGCATTTGCACAATTAGTTGAAAAAGCAAAATCAGCATTAGCAGCTTAATAGTAAGCGCTAGTTGAATTAAAGGGTGTGCTGTTGGCAGCGCACCCTTTTTTTTATGCGTACTTTTTAATTATCTGAAATCGTATGATTTTGTGTCTGTTCATTGGGGGTAAAACCTGTCATGGTAACTGCTGTTAACAAAAGGCGACTTTAATAGTCGCTTATACTATGGTATTTATTTTGACTATTATTGAATAGAGAATATAAAAAACGGGGAGTGTTGCTGTATGCAGCAAAATGAAAAAAATCAATATATGAGCTTTTGGATGCTAGTGGCGCTAGTCTCTGGCAATATGGTTGGTTCGGGGATATTTTTATTGCCATCAGGTCTGGCAAAGTTTGGTTCAATTAGTATTTTGGCGTGGATTTTCACAGCGGTTGGCTCGGTATTGTTGGCACTTGTTTTTTGCAGCTTTAGTCGCCTGATACCCAAGGTTGATGGCGGACCTTACACTTATGTGCGCGTCGGGATGGGTAACTTTCTAGGCTTCCAAAGTGGTTTTGGCTATTGGGTGTCATTGTGGGTAGGAAACTGCGCAATCTCTTTGGCAATGGTGGGATATTTGAGTTTCTTTTTCCCGATTTTGTCAGACAAATTAATGACGGCGATTGCTGCCATTGGCATTATTTGGATCATTACTTTCTTTAATATGTTTGGTGCGCGTATTGTGGGTTGGCTACAATTGCTATCAATGATTGGTAAAACAATTCCGCTATTATTTATTATCTTTGCGGGTATTTGGTATATCCACCCAGAGTATTATCTTGAGTTTAATCGCAGCGATAGCTCAAGTTTAAGTGCATTAAGTGCTGCTGCTTCATTGACCCTTTGGGCATTTATTGGTTTGGAGTCTGCAGCAGTGACAGCAAGCAAAGTGAAAAACCCACAAAAAACCATCCCATTGGCAACATTAACAGGTACATTGATTGCAGCATTTATTTATATCGCCAGCTCTACAGTGATTATGGGTATGGTGCCAGCGGCAGAGCTTGCAAACTCGAATGCGCCATTTGCTCTAGCAGCGACAGAAATTATTGGTCAAGCCGGTGGTGTATTTATCGCAATTGCCGCAGTGATCGCTTGTTTAGGGACACTAAATGGCTGGGTGATGGTGACAGCAGTCGTCTCTAAGTCTATTGCTGAGACTAATCTCTTCCCTAAGATTTTTGCTAAAGAAAATCGCTATGGTGCGCCAAGCTTTAGCTTGGTCTTATCTGGTGTGCTAATGACGCTTTTGCTATTACTGACCATGTCAAAAGCCTTGGTTGAACAATTTGAATTAATTATTCTGATGGCGGTGTTAACTGCATTGGTGCCATATTTTTATACGACGATATCGAATATCTTAGTGATCAAGCAACAAGATAAAGATAGTCCATTCTGGCAAATGTCCATTATTATTGCCGTACTTGCATGCGCTTATTCATTCTGGACCATATTAGGCTCAGGGCAAGAAGTTGTTTACTATGGTATGATCTTATTCTTTTTGGGTACGCCCATTTATGCGATTGCTGAATGGGTTAATTTGCAAAGAAAAGATGGCTAAGATTAAATGCTTACCCAAAAGGGCTCATCGTACCCTGAGCGTAAGTCGAAGCGATGCACTGAGCATCAGTCAAAGTTAAATTAACCATTCCTGATAAAATGGATTGCCACGCATCCATCCTTGCAATGTCATCCTATGGATTTGTCATCCTGAGCTAGGATTGCGTGAGGATCCAGTGCAAAGTTGTCATGGTCGGTTAGCAATCATGCTAAAGGTGTCATTAATTTATATGGCATATAAGCATGGTGTTCATTGTTATGCTGTGTGCGGTGACTACTCAGGTGTAGAGAAAGCATCAGGCTTTTCAGAACCTTCGTCAAATAGAAATTTTTCCATTTCAGTCATTAAGAATTTCTTGGCTTCTGGCTCCATAAGGTTAAGACGATATTCATTAATTAAAATCGTCTGATGATCAAGCCATTTGCTCCAAGCCTCCTGTGAGATTGATTTTAAAATGCGTTGTCCAAGCGCCCCTGGAATGGGTGCATATTGCATGGCAGTGCCTTGTTGTTTCAGTTTTTCACAAAAAATATCAGTCATGGTCTCTTTTTTATCCTTTTCAGTTTAGGTTAGTCTAAAGTTAAGCAATAGTTTGTTAGTAATCATGGATATTCGAGTCAAGCCCGAATATAACAACTCATGACCATTCTCGGACTTGATCCGAGAGTCCCAAAAAACACCTGATAATATTTGCATAGCTACTTATTAAAATTCATAAGTTATAGTGTGTTTTAATATATTCACTTAATAAGAAACACAGTTATTGCCACGGAATGTGGTGTTGACAATTTTTCTCGTTTTGTTGTCAAAGACAATCCATGTTGTGCACGATAATGAATACGTCTGACCACCGACAATCGTACCAGGTGTCGAGATCACCGTGGTGTTATTGCCATTTTGCACGGTAGTAATGTTCGTTGGCATTTGTGTAATGGGTGTGCTGACAATTTGGCGATCACTATAAATATAGGCTGTTTGGTTATTATCAAGCTTCAATGTTTTATTTGGATATCCCCACATCTGTACAAAAGTATCAATTTTTTGACCACGCCATTGATCTAGAATGGCACGATACTTTGCAGTGGTCGCACATGCGCTCATCACAACACTCAACACAATCAAAAGCAATGTTTTAAATAAAGGCGTTGTTTTTTTCAGTATCATCAAAGGCCCCTTAGTCATTAATCTTATTTTGCTTCTTAAGAAAGCCTAACTTTTTCATGTAAATAGTCAATAAGGAAATAGCAGCCGGTGTGACGCCTTGTATGCGTGAAGCTTCACCTAGGCTTGATGGGCGTTGTGTTATAAGCTTTTGACGAACTTCGTTAGAAAGCCCTGAAACCTTGCTGTAGTCAAACTCCTGAGGGATTTGTGCATTTTCAAGGGTTTGATTAGCCAAAATCTCTTCATTTTGACGCTCGATATATCCTGCATATTTGGCAGAGATTTCAATTTGTTCAATGGCTTGTGTGTGATCGATAAACTCACCAAGCTCTGCGATATCTGCAAGGCTTTGATAATCGACCTCAGGGCGCTTTAATAAATCAAATAAGCTACTTTCTTTACTCAGGGCTTTTCCAAGCAATGACTTTAATTTTTCGGCTTTAACGCTTTTGGGTGCAACCCACGTAGATTTTAAGCGTGAAGTTTCACTGGATATTAAGGCTGCTTTGGCAAGATATGCTTCTTTATCTTTATTGTTTAACAGTCCAAGCTCTATCGCTTTGGGACATAGTCGCGCATCGGCATTATCCTCTCTTAGAATCAATCGATATTCCGCACGTGAGGTAAACATGCGATAAGGCTCTTGTGTACCTTTAGTGATTAAATCATCGATGAGTACACCAATATATGCTTCATTGCGCTTGGGTGACCAAGTTGGTTTGCCTTGTGATTTAAGGGTTGCGTTTAAGCCGGCAATAAGACCTTGGGCAGCGGCTTCTTCATAGCCTGTTGTACCATTGATTTGTCCAGCAAAAAATAGATTTTCAACGTGTTTGGTTTCTAAGCTTGGATATAAGCCACGTGGATCAAAGAAATCATACTCAATAGCGTAACCAGGGCGCGTGATGTAAGCGTTTTCAAAACCTTCAATGCTACGAATAAACTGCAGTTGCACATCAAATGGTAAAGAGGTTGACATGCCATTAGGGTAAAGCTCAATGCTATCTAATCCTTCAGGCTCAACAAATATCTGATGGCGGTCTTTATCCGCAAAGCGCACAATCTTATCTTCAATCGATGGGCAATAACGTGGTCCAATGCCATCGATCATGCCGCCATACATCGCTGAGCGATCTAGATTTTTAAGAATGATTTCATGGGTTTTAAGGTTGGTGTAAGTAATATGACAGGGCACTTGCAGTGGGTGCTCGTGTGCTTCAGTAAAAAATGAAAAAGAAGGTGTTGGGTCATCGCCAGGTTGAACACCCATTGCGGCAAAGTTGACGCTACGTTTATCAATGCGTGGCGGGGTGCCTGTTTTTAAACGTGCGACATCAAAGGGAAGTGCACGCAGTTTCTGCGCTAAAGCATTAGCCGGTTGATCACCGGCACGACCGCCTTGATAATGATTAAAACCGATATGAATTTTGCCTGCTAGAAACGTACCAACCGTTAAAACAACTGTTTTGGCGCGAAAGCTTAACCCCATTTGCGTCACAACACCAGTGACGCGATCATTCTCGATTAAGAGATCATCAACACCTTGTTGGAATATTGATAAGTTCTCTTGATTCTCTAGTGCATGGCGTACAGCGATTTTGTAAAGTGTACGATCAGCTTGCGCGCGTGTTGCGCGTACTGCAGGGCCTTTTCTGGCATTAAGTGTGCGAAATTGAATACCTGCCTTATCAATCGCTTTTGCCATAATGCCACCTAAGGCATCGATCTCTTTCACCAAATGACCTTTACCAATGCCACCTATGGCAGGGTTGCATGACATTTGTCCTAGGGTGTCGATATTGTGTGTTAAGAGTAGGGTGTTGGCACCCATGCGTGCCGCTGCCGCTGCCGCTTCTGTTCCAGCATGACCGCCACCAACAACGATAACATCAAACTCTTGAGGATAAAACATCATAATAATAGATCTACTTTTAAATTTTGGTTATTTGAACTCATTTAAATTGGTTAATTAGACTACAAAAAGTCACTGATGCGCATCATATAAAAAAAACAAGGATATGTCCATGAACTTTCAGTGTTGCTCCTTAGCCTTTGTGAGTGATCTGCCCCTCTCAACCGTGCAGCCTAAGCTGCACGAGCAATCGCACAAGGGGAGAGGTACGAGATGATGCAACTTATTTATACATCACTCGATTAGAAGCTAAGGGCGACAATAAAAATGCACTGGTAATGCCAACAAATACAGCTAACCCAAAGTAGTGAATAACAGGCGTTTGGCTAAAAGCTAATAGTCCAAAGGAAAGTATCGTTGTAATCGCTGAGAGAGTTACTGCTAGCATTGTGCTATGCAGGCTTGACTTGGTTTCAGCAAAAAACAATACATAATCAACGGCAATGCCCAGCACTAGAATTAATGCCAGAATGCTAAAGAGTGTAACTGGGACGTTAAATATGCCAAACACGGCAAGGCTTAGTAAGGTTGCCATCGTTGGTGGTACAAAATAGCATATGGCTTTTTGTAGACATCTATAACGTAGTAACAGCAGTAAAAATAGTGCAACAAATACAATAATCAATAGATAGCTAATATATTGACGATAGGTTTTAAAGACATGTGAGATCTCATCTGCTTTGTTGATAAAGATGACATAAGGAAGACCTGTGCAAATGGTTTTAATGTCGTTCATATTTAATTTTTGTGATAACAGAACAACCGAAGCAAACTGTGCATCAGAATGTCTTGAAGTTTGAGTTTTTCCCATCCATAAAAATTTTAAGTTGTGTGATACGGGTGAGCTTAACCAATCGTGAACAGTCAGTGGTTTAAAAGGAATATTCCGTAAGTTCTTTTCAATACGCTTAATTTCTTTGCTATCAACACCGATTTGGTTTAGGAAGTCACTTAATCGATTTTTTAAGAGGTTCTCGCGCACAAGGGTGTAATTCTGTTGTTGGCTATCAATGCTTGGCAGATATTGGCTAATCGCAATAATGGGCTGTGTGATAGTTGGGTTTTGCGCTTTAATTTTGTTAATCAATAGGTGCTCATGATTGATGACATCTTCAGGTGTATTGCCTGTGACAACAATAAAATCAGTGCTGACATCGCTGCCAATAATCGATTTTAATTGCTGTTCATTGGCTTTGAGTGCTTTGGGTGTCGCTTCTAAAATGCGAATATCATCATTGCTATGCAGCTTGGAGATGCCAATGGCGGCGATAATCGCAAGGATCATGTAGATGATTATAATTTTTTTGATACTTAAGTTTTGCCAAAGCTTAAGATAAAGTGTGGCGATGTGACAAATAAAGGAATTAAAGGCACGCTTATGTGGTTTAAGCAGATAAGGAAACAAACAGACCACCGTCAGGTATGACATCAATAAACCGCTAATGGCAAAGGTGGCAAGCTGTCTGAGCCCAGGAAAAGGGGCTATGGCGATAATCAAATAAGCAATGATAACGTTTAAAAGACCTAAAGTAATGCCAGAGAAGATGCGCTTAAGTCCAGATCTTGACTGCCATAGCTTGCCACCATATAGTCGATCAGCATAGTAGAAAAAGGCATAATCAACTGAAATGCCAATGAGACTGGCACCAAAAACAAGGGTAAATAAAAAGACCTTACCAAAAATAAGATACGTTACGATAAAGGCAAAAACAAAGCCAATCGCACTAGAGAATAGCGTCAATAACAACGGTGATAATGAATGAAAACTAATAAGCATTAACAGAATAATGCCAATCAACGAGCCAACACCAATGATTGAAACATCATGGCGTGCGCTATCTGTGCCTGCTTTGGCATAAAAAAGCATGCCCGTCATCAAAAAAGTACTTTGTGGATAATTACTGGTAATCATTTGTTGAATATCACTAAAAAGATGCGTGATATTGTTTTGGTTGCTTAAGGAAAAACTATCTTCCTTTAAGGTAGCATTAATCATACTATACCAGATGCCATTGTCTTTGGTCATTAGGTGATTTTTATACAAATCAAGCTTATTAGATGGTTTAGGCAAAGCTAAGATAAAGTGCTGAAAAAGAGAAAAAGGATCGTTTTGCAAAAGTTTAGAATTACTAATGCCAATGGGACTATAGAGGTTAAACAAAGCCTGTTGACTAATGCTGTCAAATTGATGTTGCATTATCAATGTGCGATCTTTATCCGATAATAAGGATAAGCGATAGGGGAAATAGAAACTTGCCCATGCTTCTTGTTCATTAGTGCTTACGCCATTAGTCACACTGGAAAAGTAATTAGATTGTTGAAGTCTATGACTAAAGACATCCGAAGCTTGCAATGCTTTATCTTGATCGGGGTTGCCAACCAAAATAACAATCTGTTTGCCCATTGTGTTGGCGAAATTATCAGCGATCTTCTCAATACTATTGGTATCTTTTGCACCGGGTAATAGCGCCAGCATATTGGTGTTAATGGGTAAACCTTGGAAAAGCAAAAAAACAAAGCTTAGAATGCTTAAGGTTGAAAGTATTATCCAAAGATATAAACGCTTTTTGAAACAATTCTTCTGAGAGTGCATGTTGATATAGATTGTAAGCTCATGGCAGCATACTGGCAGATAATCTAGAGAAGTACAATTTTTATTTAGGCATGATACAGTGATGAAGTTGTTGAATGCGTCTTTTTAGTTGTGGATGCATGTGTTTTAGTATGTGATTTGCTCGTATGCTGATGTGTATTATGCTGGGCTTCTTTGTGATGCTTTGTTGCTTTTGTGTACCCTGTATTGTTGGCAGTTGTGCTTGGCGTGCTTGCAAATGCCGTAAGTGACATTCCCACGATACCAACTAAAGCCAATGTGATCTGTGTAATTTTCTTAGTCATAATGTATTCCTTTTGTTTGTTTGGTTGTTAATTCTTATGATTAGCGAAATGTTGGTCGCAATTGACAATGTTATGAACTGTATATTAAGAAAATATTAAAGATTACTAAAATAATTATTTTTTGAGCAATGATTAAATATACTTTTTATCTGTACTGTTGTATCGTTACGCTTTTGGTGCATTTAATGGAGAAAACAAATGACAAGGTCGCTTGGTGGTGCATTTTTAGTGGTCGGGACAACAATTGGTGCGGGGATGTTATCCTTGCCTTTAATTACAGCTGCATGTGGTTTGTGGGTGTCGATTGTATTAATTATTATTTTATGGTCAGTGATGTATTTAACAGGATTAAGATTAATCAAAGTCTGCGCGCATCAGCCATTGGGAGTGAACTTCACCTCATTGATCAAAGAGGAAATGCCAAAGAGCCTGCAAATGATTTTCACATTAGTTTATCTGCTTTTGCTCTATGCATTAATGGCAGCCTATACCACACAAGGCGCGTCATTGGTGAATTTGGTGTCACAAGCACAAGTGCCAACAGTCAGTATTGATGCGATTGTCTTTATCTTGATTTTTGGACTTGTCATTTTAAGTACGCGCTTAAGTGATTATGTCAATCGTTCTTTTGTATCGGTTAAATTAGTATTCTATGTGCTCTGCGTGATTAGTATGCTGTTTGCTTTAAAATGGGCAAATATGCTTGATATGCCATTATCTTTCTATGCTTTAGTGTTTGCGTGGCCAACACTTTTACCTTCTTTTGGTTTTCAGAACATCATTCCCGTATTGTATGAGTATCAAAAGGGTGACGTTCAAGCAGTCAAGCGCAGTGTATTTATCGGCAGCATTGCTGTCCTCATCATTTATATCATCTGGCTTATTGTCTGTTTGGCTATATTGCCACAACAAGGGTTGCATAGTTATGAGACCATCTTTAAAGATGGAAATACCTTAACAGCATTGATGAGTGAGATAAAAGAAGCCACCCAAAGTGCGAGTATTAATACCTTCTTATCGGTATTTGTGAATATTTCAATTATTACTTCATTTATTTGTGTTGGCTTATCGCTTTATCACTACATTAAAGATACCTTTAGACGATTTAATATTGAACTAAATAAAATGATTGGTTTCTTACTGACCTTTATCCCACCATTTATATTTACGGTTTTTTATCCCAAAGGCTTTATCTTAGCCTTACAATATGCGGCTATTTTTGCGGTAGTGATTTTTGTATTTACGCCGATTTATTTAGATAAAGAAAACAGAAAAGATGCAGTTAATCTTTATCCTTTAGTATTGGGTGCTTTAGTTATAGTGGCGCAAGTGCTCAATTTATCTGGCATATCACAGCCGTTTTAGATTAGTTACGATTCCCTGAGAACATACCTAAAAATTGTAGAATAGTTAAGAAAATATTTAGGATTGAAACATAAATAGTTACGGTTGCAACAATGTAGTTTGTCTCACCACCGCGTACGATCTGGTTGGTTTGCCATAGAATGAAGCCGCCTGAAATAAAAGCAATAATAACAGAAAGTGCTAAGTACAATGCTGGCATCTGTAAGAATAAGTTAATAACAATGGCAACTAAGGCAATCAGTGCACCTATGCCAAGGAAAGAGCCTAATCTTGAGAAATCACGTTTTGGATTTAAGGCGATTGCTGAAAGCCCTAAGAATATTGCGCCTGTTGCGCCTAAAGACATCATGATAAGCTCTGAGCCGTTACTAAACGTTGTAATATAGAAGTTCAAAATAGGTCCTAACGTCCAACCCAGAAAGCCCGTTAATGCAAAAGTCAGCACTAACCCCATTGGGCTATTGCGTGTTGCTTGCACACCAAACAATAAAGCAAAGTAGACGATTAACGTAATAAAGGGGTTAATAGGAGGCGCTGCCACCATCATTGACCAGCCGGCTGTTAAAGCGCTAAACAAAAGGGTTAGTGACAACAGTAAATAAGTGTTACGCAACACTTTATTGGTTTGAATGACTGAGCTGCCACGAGCATCAATCACGCGTGCGTTTTGTTGATAGTTAAAACGATCGTTCATATTCTCTCCATATTATATTTAAATGATAAAGTCAAAATTACTGGTAAGTATATGGGGAGAGTCGCTGAAAAAACAATAGTCAATGGCTTAAATTTAGACATTTTTTTTATGATAGTGCATGAATTTTGCTAATAGGTAGGCAAAGCAAGCGCATAGCAGGCCAGCGACTAACAGCGTGCCATAAAGATAAGATAATGATTGATAAGTACTTGTCAGAATTTGCGAATTGAGAATATTTTGATTAAGAGAGTAAACAAATACACCAATGCCTGCGGTAATGATAAAGAAAAATCCCATAACGATAGATTCATACTTGCGCGGTGAGAATTTACCAACCATTGCGTAATACAAAGGTAATAACAATACTTTAGCAACAGAGTTTAACATTAAAGTGATAAGTAATAAGTAGTTTCCCGTCATTGCAAAGTGATTTAAAGATTGCGAGAAAAAGCTGAAAAATAACAAACCACATGCCAACGCCATAAAAAAAGTAGCCAAACTAAATAAGCGAATCAAGCGCTTCATATGTTGCGTGTGCTTATTTTTATTCCACAGTACTGCTGAGACAAAGCCAATAATTAGTACTAAAGCAATATTAGCTTCAAAAAAGAAATCAGCCGATAAACTCTTGGCGTTAAAAAACCCATAGTCACGGTTAAAAAGAGTGAGATAGTTAAGGAAAATAGTAATAATACTCTTATCAGCAAGCCAGAAAAATATGCTAAGGGCTAATAGAATAAGAAGCAAGCGGTTGCGCTTGCGTTGAGTCTCATCTTTTTCAAGATAAGCATAGATAAGCATGATGCTAATCGCTATAAGTGCTATGGCAATAATAAGCACTTGTAATACGCGCTGATAATGCAGTAAAAAATCAGTTACCGAGGAAAGTACGATCAAAATAAACAAAACACTATAGGTCGATGGTGTGTATTTTGCTTCAACACCATCAATCAAACCAATATTGCGATTAAGATAAATACCACCGGCTAAGAAAATAAGCACAGCAAATAGGGTAACTATGGCCATAATCATAAACCAGTGCTGATAATTTAAGTGTTGCAATGTGCCACTAATCGATAACGATAATGCAGCACCAAGCACAGTGGTCATATACATCAAGGTAAAACCTGCGTGGCGTCTTGGGTCATCTTGAGTATAAAGAAAGCTTAATGTAGTGAATAGATTGGGAATAACGAGTCCGACACCAATAACATAGGCGGAAAAGCCAATTAAGGATAAGTTATTAAGTGATAACAGGATAAGGGCGACAAATGAATAAAGCATACCGATAATTACTGAGCGGCGATGACCGATCATATAACCTAGAATGCCACCGATTAATCCGGCTGCACTATATAAAAAGAGATTCGTCACAAGATTAAAGTTGATGGCTAAAATATCAGAGGTTAACCCCTCCTGTGTACTATCAGCAATGCTATGAATATAGCCAGAAAAATGCACTGTTATAGCCGTTGTGCCCATGCTATAAAGAAGCGAGGTTAACAACAAAAACCACAAGCCAAAGGGTTGCTTGGTGTTAAGGAGTAGTTTTTTAGGTTTTAGTTGCATAGCCTATGTGTGTCAAATGAGTCTTTGGTTATTATGACAATAATCTCATGATCGGTCTAACTGAAAATCGGGTTATCTAACTTTTGAGTCAATATATTGGCATAATCATTCAATACATCAGTAATGCTGATTTTAGAGTTGTGCGCGTGAACTTGTGTCATTTTCAAGCCTTGATAACCACAAGGGTTGATATAGTTAAACGGTGTCAGATCCATATTTACATTAATGGCAAGACCATGATAGGTTAGCCCTTTTTTAACACGTAAACCAAGTGATGCAATTTTAGCCTGATCAACATAAATGCCTGGTGCATTCTCAATGGTATGACTGCTGATACCATAGGTTTTTAGTAAGTGCATGCATGATTTCTCAATCATACAAACAAACTCTTTAACGCCTAAATTAAGACGTTTAAGGTCAAATAAAAAGTAAATAACGGCTTGTCCTGGTCCGTGATAGGTGACTTGACCGCCACGATCACTTTGGATAACTGGAATGTTTTTAGGGTTTATAATATGCTCAGGCTTGCCGTGACGACCTTGGGTGAAAACCGGTGGGTGTTCAACAAGCCAGATTTGGTCTTGAGTATCTTCAGTGCGTGATTGTGTAAACTCAACCATTGACTGATAAACTGACTCGTAGTCCTGTGATCCTAGATTTTTAATGATGATTGGCATCTGTTAAAGCACCATATGAATCTCAGGATGTCCGCTTAATGCTTGATAAATATTGTCAAGCTGCTCTTTGCTTGTTGCTTCAAAGATTGCGGTAATCGAGATGTATTTACCGGTTTTGCTTTCACGTGTGGTGAATTCAATTTTCTCAGGATTTTCAATGTATTTTTCTAAAGTGTTAAGGACAAACTCAGCAACTTCTTTTTGCGGATTTGCCATGATTTTGATTGGAAATCGGCAAGGAAACTCAAACAAGGTGTCAGGTTGCTTGGTCTGACTATTTTCATTTGCAGGTAAGCCATTACCTTGATCGTTGCTATTTGTTTTATTTTCTTGGTTGTCTTTTATTTCGTTTTGTTCATTTTTTTTATTATCACTCATTTTCAATATAACTCATCGACTATCAATTAATATTGCGCTTTAGTGTAATGTAAAGTATCAAGAAAATCATCTTGAAGTATCATGTTTTTCTACAAAAGGCAGTGGAGTTTCTCTTTGAGTTTTGTGAGTGCGCGAGCGCGGTGACTCACACTATTTTTAACCTCATTAGATACTTCAGCCATCGTTTGCTGATATTCAGGCAGTAAAAAAACAGGATTATAACCAAAACCATTATCTCCACGGCGTGCATGTGTAATACTGCCACCAACGCGTCCTTCAGCAATGACAGGCATAGGGTCATGCTCATGCATTACAAGTGCTAAGACGCATTGAAAATGGGCTTGACGTTTGTTATCCGTGACATTTTGCATATCAGAAAGCAGCTTATCGATATTTGCCTCATCATTACCATGCCCACCAGAGAAACGCGCTGAATAAATCCCAGGTGCTCCCTTTAAGGCATCAACGCATAGACCAGAGTCATCGGCAAGAGCGGGGAGTCCCGTAAATTGCGCACAGTGTCGCGCTTTTAAAATGGCGTTTTCAACGAAGCTTAAACCGGTTTCGTCAGCATCGGGGACATTAAACGCTGTTTGCGGAATTACCTTGAAGCCTAAAGAGAATAAAATATCGCTGACTTCTTTGATTTTTCCCTTATTACTTGATGCAAAGACAATTTCTTTCATGTGTTTAGTGAGTCCTGTTTAGTAAATTGCGCATATTCTAAGGTGAAATAAAAAACTAAGCAAATCAAGTAAACTGCTAGTCAATGCTGAAATTATTAAGTTAGTATAGCGCATCAAAATATGAGGACTGAATGTATGGCAAACGAAAAAAAGGCACTGATAGCACTGATCATAACCGTTGTTTTATGGGCGTCTGCGTTTGTCGGTATTCGCTATGTGATGGAAGCATTTTCGGCAGGTGGTTTGGCACTATCACGCTATTTTGTGGCATCGGTTGCAGCATTGATTCCATTTTGTCTGATCAAAAATAAAAAACTGCCACGGCTTAAAGACTTGATGCTATTCGCTATTCTTGGTTTTTTCGGGTTTTTCTCTTACAACATCTTGTTAAATGAAGGTGAGAAAACGGTAAGTGCTGGTTTGGCAAATTTTATCGTTGCGCAATTGCCGATTATCGTCACTGTTTTAGCGATGATTTTGTTTAAAGAGCGCATCAATCGCTATGGTGTCTTGGGGTTTGTGATCAGTTTATTTGGTGTGCTAGTGATACTCTTGGGAAGTCACAATAGCGCCGGATTTTCTGGTGTGCTATTAGTCTATGGTGCGACCTGCTCAGGTGCGATTTACTCATGCTTTCAAAAGAAGTTTCTAGCGCGCTACCACCCGATTGAAGTCGTGTGTTACTGTATGTGGCTAGGCACTTTGATGTTAATGATTTTTGCGCCTGAGGCAATAAGCTCAGTCATACATTCGGATATGTCACACGTCTTAAGCATTGTTTATATGGGGATTTTCCCTGGAGCGATTGCTTATTTATTATGGGGGTACGCCTTTAAACATATCAAGGCAGCAGCGGCATCGAGCGCTTTGTATCTTATGCCCATATTTACCTTAATTTTAGCGGCTATCTTCTTATCCGAAATTCCAAGTATCTTTGCCGTCATTGGCGGGATTATTGCCGTTATTGGTTCGGTTGTGATTAGCAAGTTTGGTGTCGCTGTTACGCGAAAAGATCAGTGAAGTGGTTACAAAGCCTTGAGTTTAAAGAGTCAATTTGAAACAATGCCTTACATGAAAATTTTAAAAAGGATTTAATAATGGTTAATGCTCAAATTTGCTTTTTAGGTGGTGGTAATATGGCAAGAAGCATTATCGCTGGGTTAGTGAGTGATGGTGTTTCTGGTCAATCAATTACGGTGGTTGATCGCAACCAAGAAAAACTGGATATGCTCAATCAGCTGTTTCGTGTTAAGACAACGCAAAGTGTTGAGGGTGCAGTAAAAAATGCCGATATTATTATGCTATGCGTTAAACCACAATCATTAAAAGAACTGATGTTTACGGTTAAAACGGCATTACATAAGCAGAATAAACCCTTGTTTATATCGATTGCAGCAGGTATTACCTTGGTACAAATTGCGCATTGGCTTGTCGGTGATTATGCGATTGTGCGGGCGATGCCAAATACGCCAAGTCTTATCGGTTGTGGTGCGAGCGCGTTATTTGCCAATAATTATGTCTCGCGCCAACAAAAAGAAATGGCTGAGCAAATTATGCGTAAAGTTGGTGTGATTACGTGGGTTGATCATGAGAACTTAATTGATGTCACAACGGCGATTTCAGGCTCAGGACCTGCGTATTTTTTCCTGATGATGGAGCATATGATTGATGTGGCAGTATCACTAGGATTAAGTGAAAAACAAGCCGCATTGCTCGTGACGCAAACCGCCTTTGGTGCAAGTAAAATGGCGCTAGAAAGTACGCAGACCTTGTCAAACTTGCGTCAAAATGTCACTTCAAAAGGAGGGGTCACTGCGGCGGCATTAAAAGCTTTCTCAGAAACAGGGTTTAAAGAGAGTATTGCAAAAGCGATCAAAGAGAACCTCTCACGCTCACAAGAGCTGGCAAGCCAGTTTGGTAATGCGTTAACACATAATGAACAAAAGGATAAAGTATGATTAATGCCGTTAATAATGTTGGACTTTTCTTAATAGAAATTATCTTTAGCCTATTCGCTTATGCGGTACTGCTTAGATTCTTTTTACAATGGGTAAAGGCTGATTTTTATAATCCATTTTGTCAGTTGATTATTCGTGTGACCAATCCTTTGTTGAAACCATTGCGTCGTATTATTCCTGGTTTCTTTGGTTTGGATTTTGCCGCGCTTGTTTTGGCGTACGTTGTGCTATTGCTGCAAATTATTTTAATACAAATGCTAAGTGCAAAAAGCTTTTATATCCCATGGTCAATTATTTGGTTTGTTGCAGTGATAAAGCTCATTCTGACGGTGATCTGGATGTATATTATCTTGATCTTTATTCGCTCGATTGCCAGCTGGTTTGCACAAGGTTCATATAACCCGGCTTTGATGGCATTGCATCAATTAACTGAACCATTGCTTAGAAAAGCACGCAGAATTATCCCGCCAACACAAAGTGGCATGGACTTCTCGCCAATGCTGATATTACTTGTACTTATTTGTTTACAGATATTTATCTCGTCAATTTTTGGGATGTAGCACGCTTTTTATTTGCTCAAAACATTGATAGCATCTTGTCGGTTATTTGACTCAAACATGGAAATCATTTTATGGCAGTAATGGAAGCTGATCAAAAGATATTGGGTTTTTGGCTTTATAGGCGTAGAAAAATTTAAACTAAGGTTGAATATATTTCATTTGATACAGGCATAGTATTCGCATAGACTTGAAGCGGGTTTTATGTTGGAGAGGGTAGTGACGTGTCAGATTCATCGATGGTGGCGATTCGTCGGATAGTGCCGCTTATTGTTGCAGTGGTAATTTTTATGGAGTTTTTAGATCTCACCATTATTAATACCGCTATTCCTAGCATTGCCAGAGATTTTGGCATTAGTCCAATTTTGCTGAAATTTGCGGTTGCAAGTTATTACATCAGTCTTGCCATCTTTATTCCAATTAGTGGTTGGTGTACTGATCGCTTTGGCACAAAGAGAGTATTTTTGTTTGCAGTGACGGTCTTCACTTTGTCATCACTTGCTTGCGGCGTATCAAATTCAGTGGTGATATTGACGCTTTGCCGCTTTTTGCAAGGTGTTGGTGGTGCTTTTATGACGCCTGTGGCACGGATTATTATTTTTACGCAAAGAGCTCATTAAGGTGCAAGGAGTTATTTTCACGCCGGCAATGCTCGGTTATGTATTGGGTCCTTTTGTCGGTGGAATAATATGCGACAGTCTGAGTTGGCATTGGATCTTCTTTATTAATCTGCCAATTGGTTGTTTGGCGTTGATTACGGGGTGTATTTATATTCAGCAGCATGTCGCTAAGACATTAAAGCGCTTTGATATTCTTGGATTTTTAATTGCTGGTTTTGCTTTGGTGATTGTCACCTTCGGTGTGGAGATGATTGGGCATTATGATATTGTCAGTAAAGGTGTTGTTTATACGAGTATTGTGATTGGCATCGTGTTATTGCTGATACTTGTGGTGTATTGCTTGAAGAAGGTTAATCCAGTATTAGATTTGATTGTTTTTAAAGTCAAAACATTCAAAACAGCAGTATCAATGAACGCCATATCATTTGCATTAACAGCAGGTGTTTCTTTGCTGCTGCCTTTGATGTATCAAGAAGGCTTTGGTTTTGATGCAGCTACCTCGGGGCTTCTTACTTTACCGATTGCCGTGGGCTATCTTACATTTAGAGGGTTGGCTAACCAAATAATCTCACGTTTTGGCTTTAAAAATGTTTTACAAGTGAATTTGATTTTGGCAATGATCTGGCTTGTTGGTATTGCGCAGATTGAGCAGCATACATCGGTTATTTATATTGTGATTATTGAGTTTTTATATGGTTCAAGCACTATTTTGATTGGCTCAGCCATTGGTGCGCTGACGTATATGGATTTAAATGCCGATCAAGCAGCTAATGCAACGTCAATTGATCTAACAATTCGTCAATTTGCGGCATCGATGGGTGTTGCATTAACAGCGATTGTTTTAAGCAGTATGTTAAGTGTATTTAATTTATCTCTTTTTAGTCCAAGTGCAGCGATATATCACTATAGTTTTTATGCGATGTTAGTACTTTGGTTAGGAGCGTTAATCATAAGTCTTAGCTTAACCAAAGCCGATGGCATGGCAGCGTTGACAACAGCGAAGTAATTTAGACGCGCGCAACAGCACGTTTAAGCTTATCCATTGCCAGTTCTTCAATCTGACGAATGCGCTCGGCAGACACGTCATGCTTTGCTGCTAAGTCGTGAAGAGTAAGTTTATCTTCAGCAAACCAGCGAGATAAGATGATGTCTTTGCTGCGCGCATCAAGCTTATCAATCGCTTCTTGTAATTTATCTTGAACTTTTTCTTCATAGTCATCTTCAACAGCGGCTTGTTCAGGATTCCTTGACTGATCTTCAAGATATAAAGCCGGATGAAAACTTGATTCATCGCCTGACTCTTCAACCGGTGCATCAAATGCCATATCATAGGCGTTCATACGCTTTTCCATTTCAAGCACGGTCTCAGGCTTAACACCAAGTTCTTTGGCGACACTTTGGATTTCTTCATCACTAAACCAGCCCAAGCGTTCTTTGCTGCTTCTCAAATTAAAGAACAGCTTGCGTTGCGCTTTGGTTGTCGCAATTTTGACAATACGCCAGTTTTTCAAAATATAGTCATGCATTTCAGCTTTAACCCAATGCACAGCAAAGGAAACAAGACGCACGCCGACATCAGGGTCAAACCGTCTTACGGCTTTCATCAAGCCGATATTACCTTCTTGGATTAAATCAGTAATAGGTAGTCCGTAACCCGAAAATCCGCGCGCGACTTTAACGACAAAACGTAAGTGTGAAAGAATAAGCTTTTGTGCCGCATCAATATCATTTTGTTGGCGTAAGCGTTGTGCTAATTCTTTTTCTTCTTCTTCAGAAAGCATTGGGATACTGCTAGCAAAACGGATGTAGCTATCTAAGCCATCCGTATCAGAAAGTGCTGGTATTGGTAAGGTGTTTTTTTTGGGAACGAGTTCTTTACCCATATGCTGCTCATGTTTATCCATAATGCTGCGAAGTATAGCATAGATATACCCATCACAAACCATTAAACACCGCAAAGCGATTTATAATGGGCATATAGGATTTTTAAAAATTTTTTAAGCGTGAAAATGTCTGAGTGTAGAAACAAAAAAACCGCTCAACGCGGTTTTAATGATGGCGTCCCCAAGGGGATTCGAACCCCTGTTGCCGCCGTGAAAGGGCGGTGTCCTAGGCCTCTAGACGATGGGGACACAAACTTGTGTCATATCAGTTTACTGGTGGAGCTAAGCGGGATCGAACCGCTGACCTCTTGCATGCCATGCAAGCGCTCTCCCAGCTGAGCTATAGCCCCGAAACTGAAGCTGCATTCTAGGGAGGTTTTAAAAGGCTGTCAAGCGCTAGATTTAAATATCCTTAAAATTTTGTCGGTTGATATTTGAAAGTCTTCTATACTGTAAACATAAATATGGATAGCGAGTATGAAAATGAGTCTTGAAAAAACAAACAGAAATGCTAAAACACAAGGTTTTTCATTGATAGAATTATTAATCGTCGTGGCGGTGATTGCAGTGTTAGCAGCCATTGCCATTCCGATGTATAGCAATTATGTACTAAGGGCGCATCGAGCCGATGCAGTAAGCTCAATCAATCTAATTGCAATGAATGAAGAAGCATGGGCATTAAGCTCAGGCACTTATACCGCAACACTGACTAATGTGTGGTCAGGAACGACCTCAACAAGAGGTTTTTATGATATGAGCTTAACCAGTGTCACAAGTAGCGGTTATACCATTACCGCTACGCCTACAGGATCACAAACGGCAGATAGTGGTGATTGCCCTAATTTAAGACTAGTCGCCAGTGGTGGAACCATTACACGCACGCCAATTGCTTGCTGGGAGTAAGGTTGCAAATAGGGTGATGACAATATTGCAACCCACTTTGATTGTATAAGCACTGGCTGAGCGTAAGTCGAAGCCTCTATGAAGTGTGATTCTCCTAAGCTACCCACTTCGACTGATGCTCAGTGCATCGCTTTGACTTACGCTCAGGGTACGATGAGTCCTTTTGGGCAAATATTTAGTCTTAGCCATAAATAGCAAATAAAGTTTTTCTTTTTGGCATTCACAAGTTGCTAGTATAGACTGTATGTCAGTGAAATAATCAGCTTTAGTAAATACATTTATAATTATGAAACAAATATATCTTGATTATGCCTCAACAACTCCGGTTGCTGATGAGGTGGTTGCTGAAATGCTCAAATATCTAAGCTTTGATAATGCCTTTGGTAACCCTGCATCCAATACCCATGATTATGGTTGGCAGGCAAAAGGGGCTGTGGATAATGCACGATTGCAAATTGCTCACCTTATTAACGCTGAGGCGCGTGAGGTTGTTTTTACCTCAGGTGCGACCGAGTCGGATAATTTGGCGATTAAAGGTGTTGCAGATGCCTATCGAACTCGTGGCAAGCATATTATTACCTCAATGATTGAGCACAAAGCGGTGATCGACACCTGTGCTTATCTTGAAACAAAAGGTTATGAGATAACGTATCTTAAACCTGATGCTAAAGGTCAGATCTCGCTAGATCAAATAAAAAACGCATTAACACAAGAGACAATTCTAGTTTCGATTATGGCAGTTAATAACGAGTTAGGCACAATATATCCATTGGCTGAAATTGGGGCGTTGTGCCGTGAGCATAAGATTTTATTTCATGTGGATGCTGCACAAGGTGTTGGCAAAATAAAAATTGATGTCAAAGCAATGAATATTGATCTATTGTCAATCTCAGCACATAAAATATATGGACCAAAGGGTATTGGTGCGCTCTATGTCAGAAGAAAGCCTAAGGTAAAGCTCACACCATTAATTCATGGCGGCGGGCATGAGCAAGGATTTCGATCAGGAACCCTAGCAACACATCAAATCGTAGGATTAGGTGCTGCCTGTGAGTTAATGTCTTCAAAGCAAAATGAATTAAATAAGCATGTACATGAGTTGCGCAAGCAATTTTTACAAGGAATCAATATTTTACCTGAGTTAATCATTAACACGCCGTTAGATAATAGTTATGCCGGAATTATTAATATTACCTTTAAAGGTGTGGATGGCGAGTCATTAGTGGCAATGCTTCACCAGTTAGCAGTATCGATGGGTTCGGCATGTAATTCAGCCAGTGTTGAGCCGTCATTTGTATTAAGTGCCATTGGTTTAACACAACAACAGGCGCATGCCAGTTTACGTTTTTCATTTGGTCGCTATACCACGCGTGCAGATATTGATATTGCCACTGCGGCAATCGTTGATGTGGTCACTAAATTGCGTGCCTTATCACCATTGTGGCAAGGTCAATAGTGCCATGATAAGTGAGAAAATTTTAGCACTACTTAAAGCGATTACATTGAAGGATTGTCAATATGATCATGCATGCGTGCAAACGATTGCGCATGCTGGTGAGCTGGGGCAGCAAGTTTTCATTTACAGCGATCAGGCTAATTATTATTTTAAAGCGATTGGTAGCCCGTATTTGTTGGCAATGACAAAATGGTTGGTAATGCAATTGCAAGATGAAAAGAAGATAACACTTGCTGATATCGATATTGCTCAGCTGCAACAGATGTTTGATTTACCAACACATAAACGTCAAGATGCTTTAGTGATTTTGCAGTTGATTGAGCAGCTATGCCCATCGTAAATCTAATGTCACTACTTTTAGGAGGATCACTAACCATCCATGGCAGCTTCGCATTGGATTTTCATGCCATCCTGGCTCAGGATGGCAATTCAGAGGGTGTGATTGCGCGCATGGATGCGTGGCAATCGATTTTATCAGGGATGGTTGATTTAATTTCGTTACAAAGCAAGAATTCTATAAAACGGTTTATGATGGGTACATAATGGGCATAGTAGAGAAAGCGGTTATTTTACATAGTCGTAAGTATAAAGAGTCATCACTGTTATTAACATTATGGTTAAGAGAACATGGTAAGTTGAATGCCATTGCTAGGACAAACAAAAAGAATCACGGCATTTATCAGCCCTTTAGGTTATTGAGTGTTGATATAAAGATCATGCCATCGGCAGAAAGCTTAGCAAATATTCGTTCTGCCGAGTGCGATAGTAGCTTTAGCATGGGTACCTATTTATCGCAATTGGCGCGAATGTATTTGAATGAAGTTTTGTACTGGCTTTTGCCGCATGATCATCATGACGAGGCACTTTTTGATCGTTATTTATTGGTAATACAAGAATTAGTTAGCGATGATATTACAAGATTACTACGTTATTTTGAGCTGCAGTTATTAGAAAGCTTAGGCTATGGTTTTCAAGTGGATTATGATCAGGAACATAAGCTAATTACTGAAGATCATTATTATGCGATGGCGCCTTTATCCGCCTTTTATCAAACAACTGCTGAAAGTGGTATCAATGGCAAATATATTAAGCAGTTGCAACAACCTGTTTCTAGCTGGGATAATGGCACGTTGCAAGTGCTACAAAAACTCATACGCATTAATTTAAATGCCTGTTTACAGGGTAGGGCACTTAAAACCCGCGAGTTGTTAATTAGTTTTTTACGAAACCAAAATGCTTCGTGACGCTTAGGTGATCATTTGCTATGATGTGACGAGTTTAACGCCTTAATTTTTTAACGTATGGATCAACTAAGCCTTTCTTTTGAAGATAATGAAAAGCAGACGATTAGTGCCTTTAGTCGTCAGGCCTATTTGAATTACTCAATGTATGTGATTCTCGATCGTGCATTGCCACACATCGGTGATGGTTTAAAGCCAGTGCAACGGCGGATTGTTTATGCGATGAGCGAGATTGGCTTATCGGCATTAAGTAAGCATAAGAAATCCGCACGTACGGTCGGTGATGTGTTGGGTAAGTATCACCCGCATGGTGATAGTGCCTGCTATGAAGCAATGGTGCTGATGGCGCAGGACTTCTCATATCGCTATCCGTTAATTGATGGGCAAGGTAACTGGGGCTCGCCCGATGATCCGAAATCATTCGCCGCAATGCGCTATACTGAGTCGCGCTTATCCAAATATGCTGAGGTTTTATTAAATGAATTAAAGCTTGGTACAGTCGATTGGCAACCGAACTTTGATGGTACATTACAAGAGCCAAAGATGTTGCCGGCACAAGTACCTAATGTGCTATTAAATGGTAGCATGGGGATTGCTGTGGGGATGTCAACCGATATTCCATCTCATAATCTTACGGAAGTTGTTAACGGTTGTTTATATCTTCTAACAGGTAAAGATCACGATCTAGATGGTTTAATGACGCATATTCCTGGACCTGATTACCCAGGAGGTGCCGAGGTCATTACTCCTTTTGAAGAGCGTAAAAAAATCTATGAAACCGGCACTGGCAGCATTCGCCTGCGTGCGGTATTTCATACGGAAGAGGGTAATATCGTTATTACCCGCGTGCCGCATCAAGTCTCTAGTGCCAAAGTGATTGAGCAGATTGCTGCACAAATGAACAGTAAGAAAATCTCATGGTTAAGTGATATACGTGATGAATCCGATCATAACGATCCAGTGAGAATAGTCTTAGTACCGCGTTCAAATCGCGTGGATACCAATCTTTTGATGAGTCATTTATTTGCGACAACGGATCTAGAGAAAAGTTATCGTGTGAACTTAAACATGATTGGTTTAAATGGTAAGCCGCAGGTGAAATCCTTAATGGAGGTCCTTGTAGAGTGGCTACAATTTAGAACTGAGGTCACGACTAAGCGCTTAGAGTTTCGTTTGGATAAAATCTTAGAGCGTTTGCATATCTTAGATGGTTTCTTGATTGCGTTTTTAAATATTGATGAAGTTATTGCCATTATTCGTTATGAGGATGATCCAAAACATGAGCTTAAAAAGCGTTTTGATCTCACTGATACACAAGCCGAAGCGGTACTTAATCTGCGACTACGCAACTTAGCTAAGCTTGAAGAAATGGCGATCAAAAAGGAAAAACATGCGCTTGAAAAAGAGCGTGATGAGATTATGGGCTATTTGGAAAATCCAACCAAGTTAAAAAACCTGATTAAAAAAGAGCTCAAAGCAGCACAACAAAAGCATGGTGATCAAAGAAAGTCAGCACTTGTAGTACGTCCTGAAGCCAAAGCGTTAAAAGAAGCGGATTTACAACCGGTTGAAAATGTTACCGTCGTCTTATCAAAACAAGGATGGGTGCGTGTTGCCAAAGGTCATGATGTTAATGTCGAAGGTTTAAGCTACAAAACCGGTGATAGTTATTTTGCCTCAAGCATGGGTAAGAGTAATCAGTATTGTTTATTTTTCTCAAGTCTTGGTAAAGCGTATAGTTTACTAAGCGCTGATTTGCCTTCTGCAAGAGGACAAGGTGAACCGATCACAGGGCATTTGAAGCTTGAGCAAAATGAACAAATTATCGCACTAACTTTTGTCAAAGCAGAAGATCAGTTTGTTTTAGCCTCAAGTGCAGGCAATGCCTTTTTAGCAAATGGTGATGATTTGATTAGTAAGAATCGCTCAGGTAAACAGGGCATCACCTTAGGTAGTGATAAGATGGTGCCTCCGGCTAATGCCCATGATTATGAGCATAGCTTGGTTGTTGCCATTTCTAATCAAGGGCGCCTGTTGGCTGTTGATAAAAGTGAGCTACCCAATTTAGCAAAAGGTAAAGGTAATCGCTTGATCAATATGCCAAGCCCATTAGCCACTGGTGAAGAGCTTAAATTTGTTGCTGCCGTTACCAATGGGCAAAGCTTGACTATCTATTCAGGTAAACGCCATATGCGTTTAAGCTTTAGCGATCTACATGATTATCAGGGTAAACGCGCCTCACGCGGCAAGATCTTGCCACGCGGTTTTCAGAATGTGGATAATATTGGTGTTGAATAAGTAATATAAAACTACCACCAACTTTGTGATGGGATATTGCAACGCCTGAGCTGATAGGCATAGCGATAGGCCATATCTTGTGTTTCACGTGCATATTTTAGTAAGAATTGATTATTGCGATAGCTTTTTTTCATATAGCCATAAATACCTTGGTTATAGGCAAGATAAAGCTGATAGGCGTTGTCCTTAGAGATGCCAGCAATGCGTTGTGCGCGATTGGCATACCAACCAATAAAGTCGACGGCATCGGCAAAGTTAGTTCTGCTTGCCCAGCTGTTTCCAGTTTCTTTTTGATACTCATCCCATGTGCCATCAAGTGCTTGCGCATAACCATAAGCCGTTGATTGGCGTCCGGTTGGAATAAACCCTAGGACATATTGCATTGGTGTTTGCGCATCGGCAATAAAGCTTGATTCTTTACGAATAAATGCCCATTGCACACTAATTGGCACACCCCATTTTTTATAGGAATCTAGTGAGTCGTAATACCAATCAGGGTATTGTTGTGCGATTGAACAGGCATTATTAGGATTATTCGGTGGTGCAGTAATACATCCAGCCAGTGGCAAAGCAGTTAAAATAGCTAAAAACTTGAAATTAAACTTCATGAAATTAAATAGCGAGTTTTTCGTAACATTGGGGCACAGCCTAACGGATTTTTTAGCGAACGCGAACTGTTTTCAACAATTTTTTATTCCAAGTGGGCGCGCAATACAGTAAGTTATGCAACCAATACAAAAAGTAAATACTACTGAACATGGCAAAGCTTCATTTTTATTACTCAACCATGAATGCCGGCAAGAGTACAACACTTTTGCAATCTGATTATAATTATCGTGAACGTGGGATGAATACCTTATTATTTGCCCCGAGCTTTGATGATCGCTTTGGTATAGGTAAAATCTCATCGCGCATTGGTTTGCAGGCAGATGCGCTGTTATATGATCAATCAACAGATTTATGCGCAGAGACAAAGCATGTGCTTAAAACCAAAAAACTGCATTGTATTTTGGTGGATGAGGCGCAGTTCTTAACAAAGGCACAAGTTTTGCAATTAACGGATATTGTCGATGAGTTAGACATTCCTGTGCTTGCCTATGGCTTGCGTAATGATTTTCAGGCAGAGCCATTTGAAGGTAGTAAGTATTTACTTACTTGGGCGGATCAGCTGCTTGAGATCAAAACCATTTGTCATTGCGGTAAAAAGGCCACACATGTATTGCGCCTAGATCAAGATATGAATGTTATTAAAGATGGTGAACAGCTGCAAATTGGTGGCAATGAGCGCTATATCTCAGTCTGTCGTTGGCATTATAAAAAAGGGCAAATTGCCTGATTAACTTCAGTGGTTATAATAATATATCAATAAGTTGCATCATCTAATACCTCTCCCCTTGTGGGATTGCTCGTGCAGCTTAAGCTGCACGGGTGAGGGGTAATTAAAACTCAGCACCATTCTTGATCCATTACTAAAATACTTTTGCTTGCTGTAAAATCATAACTTTGCCACAATGCTCTGTAGAGCGGATGATTGTATAAAGAGGATGTGTGAAGTCGTACTTAAAAGCACGTGCAGCGTTATTTAAAAATAGCTCATTTACCTATGCATGTATTATGAGCTTTTTTTCTGCTATTGCTGTTGGTATGGCATATGTTTCGTTCAGTTGGCATTTGCTAGCGATTTATAATAGTGTTAATGCGATTATTATCTTTATGTTTAGCTGGTGGGTTTCAGGTGCTGTTTTATCACCTATAACGGGTTATATTGCTGATCGTTTCCCGCGACAAAAAATCATTGTTGTCACCAATGGTGCGCGTGTTGTTATGATTGCTGCCTTTTTAATGTTTGGCTACCTTGATACATTGGCTGAGGTATACTTCTTTACTAGCTTTTGGGGTTTGATATTAGCATTTTATATGCCGGCAATGCTGATTATGGTGCGTGAGATCTTTAGCGACGATAGCTATCTGCTATACGCCAATAGCACGATGGATGGCATATTTGAAATTGGTATGGTGATTGGCATGTCTTTGGGTGGCTTATTGGTTGTGTTTTTTAATATGCATCAAATCCTATATTTCTTGTTATTTGCTACAGCCATTGCATTAATAGCAAGCTTTGGTGTGAAACCTAAGCGTTATGTTGAGCGTAGAGAAAGTGGTTTTATCGAAGATTGGCGTATGGTCTATCGCTTCTTGCGCCAAAAGCGTTTTGTCTTTTGGTTTTATGTCGCCGAAATTGGCTTTACCTGTTTGTTTATGACGGTACCGATTTTTATAGCACCTTATGCTAAGAATATTTTGCAAGCAAGCTCATGGCAGTTTGCATTAATTGAAACAGGGTTTTCAATCGGTTTTATTATTGGTTGCATTATTTTGCCATGGTTTGCTGATCGTTATAATGAGATCAAAACAATCGTTGGCGCCTTACTGCTGTCAGTCTGTTTATACTTTATGTTGGCAATCGTCCATAGTGTCTGGCTGGCATTGGTCTTTTATTTTATTATCGGCATATGTCTTTCATGCTGGGCGGTCTCTGTTACTCTTGCCCAAAGGCATACAGATATCACGCTACAAGGGAAAACCCAAGGTTTAAGCTATGGTTTATCCGGTTTAATGGTGATGGTGATTTATACGATGTTTTTGATTATTAATAGCCAGATGCACTTTCCGAGTAACTATTGGTTTTACTTTATCGTGGTTTTAGCATTAATCATTATCTATCCACTGCTGCGCGGTGGGAAATTGCAAAAAAACAAGGATGAAATTTGATCTTTACAAATAATAGTCTACGCTTCAATTGAGGCAACTCTATTTTGTTTTCCCCGCGCTTAACTTTTATTAAGGGATTAATTTTATACTAAAGTCTAACTTTTGAAGGCTTTATTAACTTATTTCTATTGTGTTGCTTTGTTAAGGTAAATTTAGGCGAGGTATAAAATGCACGATAAGACAAAAGTTGGAAGAATTGATAAAAGTAAACAGGGTGAAAGTGTTTCTCCAGAGCAAACGCTATCTACTAATGATATAAGGAAGCTGATACAGCGTAGACGAAATATTATCTCAGGACGTATTTGGGGCGTTATCGTTTTATGGTGTTTGCCTTTGGCGATTGCCTTTTTCTGGAGTTTGCAGGCTGGTCACTTAATTATTTTTGCCCTAGCTATTGCCATTCCTGTGGCAATAGCAGTAGCAGGAATATTAATTATCTTGATGTTGATCACTAACTACTTCACTTATAAGGATGAGTTAAAACAGATTGACCGAATTCAAGCAGCAAACCAAGCACTTTGGCAACAGATCAGTTTGGAGCATAGAAAATCATTGCTTAAAACGCACATTAGACCTTTTATTAAAGATTATTTAAAAGCAATTATTACAATTTTAGTGATTATGATCGCATGCGTTATCTACTTTGTTAGAGAAAGTCATTTTTCCACAACATTAGATTCAAGTGAGCGTATGCAAAAATTGGCGCAAAGCTTACAGACGAAATATGGAGAAAGCTTTCAAGTAACTAAAGAGACGTATAACCCAGAAAGCAATGGCTATAGCTATACAGTCATTCCGCAATCAATGGCAGGTAAGAAACTTGTTGTGATTACCAATTTTTTAGGTAAGGGATTATTTATCAGTAATTATTTGCAAACACACAGTGTACGAGAAGCAGTTGATTTGGTGCAGCCATTTTTTGAGGGGTTGTCGTATATATATCGTGTGCGAGTCAGCAGTAGCATATTATCAACGTTTGAGTTACCTGAAGACCAAGCCTATATTGCCAAATATATTAAATTGATTCCAACACACCCTGTTAAAGCTGATATTTTTGGAGATATTATAGACTCTTGGGCTATTTCAAGGCGCTATAGCTCAGAACAGGCGCAATTTTTAGTGAATACCCCGCTTTATCAACAGATCGTTAAACTACAATCACGGGAGAAGACTTATGAATAAGCAAATAAACTCACAGCAAGCGGCATTTTTATCGTATTTGGTATATACCCAAAACGAAGAAAACAATCAATATATCTTTGATAACCAAGAGGTAACAGAAGGTGAAAAAACATTAAGAAATTATATTTATGATCAGGATGGCAATTTTCACCAAGGGATTCCGCAGGAGCTTAAAGATAAGATAAATAGTCAACCGGATACCTTTAATAAAGTACTTGATAATTTCCAGTTAAAAGATACAACCAATACCATTGATGGGGCAGAAACAATTGGTGGCAATGGCTATTATGCCATTGCCATACAAACTAAAGATGATGAGAGTAGTATCATGATTGTTAACAAAGGTACCAGTGAGCTCGGAGACCATATATCTAATGGACAGATGCTTATTGGTAATATTGCCAATAATATGCTAGCTGGAGTTAATTTTTTCAAAAATATTAAAAAAATTTATAACCCAGAGACCGTCTCTACCGCAGGCCACTCATTGGGAGGTGCGATTTCGCAGGCGCAAAGTGCTTATATTGGTGATAAGTTAGAAAATACTTACACTTTTGAAGCCTTTGGTATCGAAAACATTATGAATCCACTAAAAATTAATGATCATTATTATGAGAGGATATGGGTAAATAACTTGCCTCTTGACGTACTGGTTACTGACCCAGATAAAATAGCGCTTTATAATAAATATGCTGAGAATAAAGATTTTATTGATGATAAAATACTCAATTATCTGCGTGAAGGAGATTATGTCGATCCGGTATCGGATAATATTGGGCAAACGATTATGTTACCTGGTGGTGGGATTCTTGATTCTGGGGATATCCACAAAATTCATAATTACTTGTATCAAGGTTATGATGACAATGGCAATATAATTCCAGATAAGCTCAATATCGATGTGGTATTAAAGGATTACGGTGAGGATATTGCGCTCATTGCTAAAGCCGAGATGGTTTTGCAGCAAATTCTAGATCAACAGGTTTTAGCAGAGTTAGATGGACATCTTTGGACTGCTCAAGAGTTTGATTTTTTATATAAAAAAGCATTTGAAGATGCAGGTATTGATGAAGCTTTATTAAATGAAGCACGTGGTCGTCTGGCTGATTTTAAGGATGTCTTTGGCGATTATGCGAATTTCAATGAGATGCTAATCATGGGAACGAACGTTGATGATGACTCTCCTCAAGGTGAGTTATTGCGTCAATTAATGGCGTTACTCGCCGAAGGTGTTGACATTAATCAAGTGGGTAATGTTGTGTTAGATGATCTGATTAATCAGCTATTTAACAGCGCATTAAACGCACCGGCTTTGCGACAGGATCCTTTGCTTTTGGATTTGGATGGTGATGGTATTGAGACGATTGACACCAATAGAAAAGTGATGTTTGATCATACGGGTGATAATGTCTACTACGCTACTGGTTGGGTTGACAAAGATGATGCGCTATTAGTACGTGATGTCAATGGTAATGGCAGAATTGATAATGGATTAGAGTTATTTGGCGAGAACACCATAAAACAAAATGGACAAAATGCCACAGATGGCTTTGATGCGCTATCGGATTTGGATGATAATCATGATGGTGTGTTTGATGCGCAAGATATTGCTTTTGCAAGTGTCAAGATATGGCAAGATGCTGACCAAGATGGCTTTTCTAAAGAAAGCGAGCTCAAAAGCTTAACAGAAGCTGGCATTAATAGCATTTCGCTCAACAAACAATCGCTGAATCAGGAAGTGCTAGGTGCGACCTTAGCATATGAGTCAAGCTATCAAAATAACAATGGTCAAAGCTATCAAATCGTTGCCGCAAACTTTAATGAAAATAGTTTTCATAAAGTTGATATGAACAACATGCTTGAGATTACGACCGCTGATGTAAAAGGAGCTGTTGGTGTTGAAGTGGTTATGACTCCTTATACCGGCTATGGTGCGGTTAAGTCAATGCGCCAATCGTTGCAAGCAAGTCAAGAATTAAGAGAAATTAAGGAAACACTGATTGCTGGTAGTAGCTATGACCCTTATCTGCAGTTAGATTGGTGGATGAAGGCAGGAGATGATTTTGTGTCTGCAGAGAGTATGCTTGATGGTTTAACCTTGCAAGATGGCACTCAGATACAAATGAACCTAAGCACAGGTGTTATCGAGAAAATCAAGCAAACAGCTTATTTAGAGAGAGTCAATGGGCGGCGATTGTTAGATTATAGTATTGTCGATAAGGGAAGTTATTATTCTGTTGGGATCAAAACGGGTAACGTGAGCTTTGGTTGGCAAAATGTCAGCAAAGGTGGCAGTGTGACAATGGTTGATCAAAGCTTTTTTCAGCTTGTGAATGGGCAAAGAAGTGCGGTGATTAGTGAAGCGTTTCAGCTGATGGTTAAGAATATGAAAGAACATCAGCAAGCTAATCGCTATCAAGCAGTGTTAACACAAATGTTACCCTATATAACAATAGAGCAGGATGCTTCAGGTGTCGCTCAATATAATTGGCAACGACTTGAAAAGTATTTTCTAGAGATGGCTGAGAGTAATCCTGAAAAGAGCTTCTCAAGACTGGAAATGATTATTGAACGTCAACAACAAGAATTTCAACAATTGGGTTTTGACGCGTTAAAGCTTGCCAATGACATGTTGGCAGCACCAAATAACAAAATGCTCGCTGAATTATCAGCACTTGATTCACTTGAGTTTATGAATCAAACCTACCACTTTGTCAGCGTTTCTGAATCTGAACAAGATCTTGATAACTATTTGATTGGTAATCATCGCAATGAAAACATTTATGGTTTATCCGGTAATGATACTTTAGAAGGCGGTGGCGGTAGTGACGATTTATATGGCGGCTTAGGTGATGATAAATTATATGGCAATGGAGATGATTATCTATATGGCGGTGCTGGTGATGATATCTTACTATCACAAGGAAATTGGCAGCATAATACATTAATTGGCGGCAAAGGAGATGACTTACTCATTACCTATAATTATACGACAACGACCTATGTCTACGAGCTTGGTGATGGCATTGATACGAT
>NZ_JBQAJM010000095.1:0-595 GCF_052030685.1 Cysteiniphilum sp. 19S12-1 | reverse complement strand
AAGCAAACAAGGTAACAATTTGGATATCCAAGTTGGTGATGATGAAAATAATCGTGTGCTTATAGAGAATTTTTATGTGGTAAGTGGTTATACTCGTACGAAAGTCAGTGGCTTTGAATTTGCTGATGGTACGGTGATTAAGCGCGAGGATGCACGCTTAAATTCAGATATTGTCGGTGACGCATTAGCGAATACATTATCTGGTACGGATTTTGGAGAAAGGTTTTTTGCTTATGCTGGGGATGATGTGGTTCACGCAGGAGGTGGTAATGATATGATTGAAGCAGGTGCTGGTAATGATGTCATTTATGCTGGCGCTGGTGCTGATATCGTATATGCTGGTGCCGGTGATGATGTGGTGCACGGTCAAGGCGGCTTTGATCAATTATATGGTGAGGAAGGTAACGATACACTCTATGGTCATGGGAGTAATTCAGAAGTTTATGGTGGCACTGGTGATGATACCTTACTATCACAAGGGAATTGGCAACATAATACATTAATTGGCGGTCAAGGTAATGACTTACTCATTACCTATAATTATACGACAACGACCTATGTCTACGAGCTTGGTGATGGCATTGATACGATCCGC